>NZ_JBPETA010000127.1:0-9856 GCF_051710365.1 Symbiopectobacterium sp.
GATTGTTAGTATGAATCATGAGAGTTACCTCGTGTTTTGTATAAGGATTGGACACCCATATCAAAACCGGTAACTCTCAACCTTGCAAGGTCCAGTGTCAGATCAAGTCGCGACTAATACAGTTTATGTGCTGTGCAACACTACTCATTGCCCCATTGATTCAAAAACGTCGCTATCTCATCAATACGCTGCTCGTTGATATGGGCCTCACGCGCCATTTCGTGCTGAGCTTGCTCACTGATCTCTTCATTATTCATTAAGCGAGTGATCAGCAATTGGAAATAGTGCGTCAGAGCGTCACGCTCTGACTCGTTCACCAACGTGGCGGCTTCCGTCGAATACTCATCCACAATATCATAATATTTAAGGGGTATTTCATTGTTCATACGTCGTCCCCACGGGGCAAGGTGTTTGTCAGTACCACCAACATTCTCTGGTCAGGTGGTGAAATGCAGTAAAGCCACAACAACCTACTGCGTCAGTTACCACATTAAATCATCGGGCACTTTAAAGTCGGCGTAAGGATCTTCTTCATCTTGCGCCTCCTGACTCAGCGCACTGTGTAAAACAATACTGCTCGCATCGCGCTGCGCAATTTTTTCGGCCACGCTCGCCGGGATAATTGCGTATTGGCTCTCACCCTTGTTATCAATAACCAGACGCGCGATGGCGAGACGGCCATTAATCAGCTGAGTTTGCGTCAGCTTATCCACAACCAACTTTTTGATTACATTGTTATCCGTGAAGTTGAAACCAATATCACCTTTTGCAATGTCGATTTTGTTCATTTCAATCAGTTGCTTCACCTGCGCTTTATACTCTTTAGATAACACAGCCTGTTTTTGTTGTTCGCTGAGCTGTTTATCGCGTTCAAGCTGATTTTTTTTATTTTCCTCTACCGCGGCTCTGGCTTCACGCGCCTGAACGCGTGATTTTTTGGCCGTTCTTTCAACTTTGGCCATTTTTTTGCTGGTTACTAATCCCGCTTTCAGCATCTGCTCTTGTAAGGTGAGTTTTGTCATCGTCGTTTCGAAACCGTAGAAAAATTTGTGGGATTATACCTGTAATCGCCGAGGCTGTAACCGGGCGCAAAGCCCGATCGCTACGGCGTTTGGATCTGGAGGACGCCATCAGGGATGCAGTGAACACGGCAGCGAAATGGCTTCACACCTTGAGCAGTTTCACCGTTGCCTCAATGTCTATTTCATCTTCCGTGAAAATTAACGTCGAACCCTGGAAGGTGGTGATCGCCAATTTTTTCATCGAACGAACGTCACTGGATTTAGCGGTTGATTTCGGCCTGATATTTCCCATGAGCGCGCCCACAGAAAGCACCGTATTTTCTTTATCAATGCGGGTATCGGCCGACACTTCTTCGCTGAATACCAGAAAGGATTTAATGGCGGTAAGCTTGATGCGCTCGCCTGCGATATAAATGTATTTGCTTTCCGGTTCGACTTTCACGGCATAAGCCGACAGACCCTTGTTATTGGTTGTGGGTTCGAAATTGACGGTCGCGCCTTTTTTAAGCAGATCCGGATTGGCGACCTTAATCACATGAAAATAACGATTATCGCCGTTTTCATCTTTGATAAATCCAAAACCTTTATCTTTAAACCAGGTTGTGATCGTTCCGTTCATCGCCATTACCGCCTACCTAATCGTTTATCACCTTATTTTTGCAGCGCGCAGTGTAAAGCACAATCCCTACGCAGACCACCTCTTTGGTTTGTCTCTTGATGATAAATGTCGGGTGTTATTGCCAGAGACGGGCTTCAGGAGATTGGAAGCAGAGTGATAAATAGAACACTGAGGAACAAGAAATGGTGCGTTCTAATGGACTCGAACCATCGACCCCCACCATGTCAAGGTGGTGCTCTAACCAACTGAGCTAAGAACGCATTTTGTGAGGCTGGTAACTAAAGCAGCGGGCAATGCCCTGTGCTGCCGTGCGAGGTGCATAGTAGTGAGTGAACGTGGTGCTGGCAAGACGCAAATGCAACATTTATGCGGTTGAACCGCACGACTGCTGCGCTTGTGTTCACTTTGCGTTTTTTTCACCCAACACCGGTGGCGTGCTGCCCCTTGCGTTGGGTGATATCAGGGCTAGAGCGCCGCGCGCGCCAGAATATCGCCGGGCGGTTGGCGTTGCAGATAACGGATACGTAGCACCATCATGATCGCGGCAGCAGTGAGTCCGATGATAAAGCCACACCAGAAACCGGCAGGACCCATGCGCGGCACCCAATAATCGGTCATTGCCAGCAGATAACCGCTGGGTAAACCGAGTATCCAGTAGGAGAAGAACGTGATGTAGAAAATGGAACGCGTGTCTTTATAGCCACGCAATACGCCGTTGCCGATAGCCTGCACCGCGTCTGAGATCTGATAAATCGCGGCCAGAAGCATCAACTGCGCCGCCATAGCGACCACTTCGGGATTCTTGTTATACAACAAGGCGATCTGTTCACGCAGCAACGCGGTGAAAATGGCGGTACAACAGGCCAGCATCACGCCGGTCGCGATGCCGGTGTAGGCCGCAACACGCGCATCTTCCACGGAGCCTTCCCCCAGCCGGTGGCCAACGCGGATCGTCGAGGCAATGCCGATAGACAACGGCAGCACGAACATCAGAGAACTGAAGTTCAGTGCTATCTGATGCCCGGCAACGTCAATCACGCCGAGCGGCAGGATCAGCAGGGCGACGATGGCAAACAGCGATACTTCGAACAGCAGGGCGAGCGCAATGGGCAAACCAAGCGAAAACAGAAGCCGCATGGCGGAGAAATCAATCTGCCAGCGCTGCCACTTTATATCGCGCAGCCAGCGTGCGTGCATACTGTAGAATGCCATCATCAGCATCATGATCCAATAGGTAGAGGCTGTCGCGACGCCGCAACCCACACCGCCCAGTTCGGGCATGCCAAATTTGCCGTAGATAAAGATGTAGTTCAGCGGAATATTGATCAGCACGCCAATAAAGCCAATCACCATGCCCGGCTTGGTTTTGGATAACCCCTCACACTGGCAGCGCAGCACCTGATAGAACAGATAGCCCGGTACTCCCAGCAGCATCACGTGCAGATAGCCGATGGCAACATTCGCGAGCTCCTGTGAGTCGGTATGCATCATGGCAATAACATGCTTGCCGTTATACAGCACTATCATGGTGATAACCGCAACGATCGCGGCCAAAATAAGCGCCTGCTGAACCTGATGGGCGATGCGCGGGCGTCGGCCAGAGCCGTTGAGTTGGGCTACCACTGGCGTGAGCGCCATTAATAAACCATGTCCAAACAGGATGACCGGTAACCACACGGAGGTACCGACTGCAACCGCCGCCGTATCGGTGGCGCTATAAGCACCCGCAATAATGGTGTCAACGACACCCATGGACGTTTGGGAAACCTGCGCAATAATGACAGGAACCGCGAGCGTTAACAGGCTCCGCGCCTCTGACAAATATTTCTGCACGCAAACACCTTCCTTGAATTGTTAAAACGAAAAACTGACGTCGATACCGCCTCGCTTTCTGTTATACGGCAGCACGGTGAGGTGGCGCGTTGCTTTTCCAGCAGGGGGTTTGGGATGAATGAAAGTAAACAACCGCAAGCGAGATAAAGAGCACAAATGGCTTTCGAAGCCATCCATCTGAGATGGAAAATCAATCGATGACAGAACGTTGTTCTAGTGTAGCGGCTTGGCATAAGTAAACCAACTTATTTGTAAGATATTGTGTCAATGGAGAGGTTCTGTTGTCTTATCGGATTTGTCAGGCGACAAAGGCGGGAATACGTTTGGTTTTCCAGTCGTTATGAGGCAAACTGCAAAATGATTTGTCAGCCTTTATTCCCTCGCGGCGTGCCACGGTAGCGTAGGGGGAGAGGCTGGCACAGTAGCATTCAGTTATTTCACTGATTTATTATGAGGCAAGCGTATGTTTACCGGTATTGTTCAAGGCACCGCGCCGGTGGTGTCCATCGATGAAAAAACGAACTTCCGCACGCATGTGGTAAAACTTCCTCCCGAATTACTGACCGGCCTGGTGACAGGTGCCTCGATTGCCAATAACGGCTGCTGCCTGACGGTGACGGCGATTGATGGCGATCGGGTCAGTTTTGATTTAATGAAAGAGACGCTACGCCTGACCAACCTGGGCGATATCACGCCGGGCGATCTGGTGAATATTGAGCGTGCCGCAAAATACGGCGATGAGATTGGCGGACATGTTATGTCCGGGCACATTATGTGCACGGCCGAAGTGGTTAAAATTCTTACCTCGGAAAACAACCACCAGATTTGGTTCCGGCTCTCCGATGAATCGCAGATGAAATATGTGCTGCACAAAGGTTTTATCGGGATTGATGGCATCAGCCTTACGGTGAGTGAAGTGACTCGCAGCCGTTTCTGCGTGCATTTGATTCCCGAAACGCTGCAACGCACCACGCTTGGTCAAAAGCGATTGGGGAACCGGATCAATATCGAAATCGATCCACAAACTCAGGCTGTGATCGACACGGTTGAACGTGTGCTGGCACAGCGTCAGGCACAAGAGGCCGCAACGGCAAATGCCGTGCAGAGCGCCTGAAGCCTGAGCTGAAAAAGCGATAAAAAATGCCGTACACTCTTGGCTGTACGGCGTTAAGCTGACCGAAATCAGCGCGCTACACGCACGCCGCCTTCAATCCCTTGGGGGCTAAACAACACCTGCCACAGTTGAATATTGCGCGCGCGAAACGCTCCGGCGCAGGCATTCAGGTAGTAACGGAACATACGATTAAAACGCGGTGAGTAACGGTTTGCTAACTGTGGCCAACTGGCGACAAAGCGATCGTGCCAGGCCATCAAGGTTTTATCGTAATCGGCCCCAAAATTGTGCCAATCCTCCATCACCAGATAAGGTTCACTGCGTACGGCAATGTGGCGCACGGAGGGCAGGCAGCCGTTGGGGAAGATATATTTGTTAATCCAGGGGTCAACCTGCGAATCGGTTTTATTTGCCCCAATGGTATGCAGCAGAAACAGCCCTTTTGGTTTGAGATTTTTGCTGACGACGCGAAAGTACGTATCGTAATTTTTCGGTCCAACGTGCTCAAACATGCCGACAGACACGATGCGATCGAAATGTCGGTTAAGGTCGCGGTAATCCTGCAATTCAATGGTGACGTTGAGATCGCTACAGCGCGCCTGAGCCAGTTTTTGCTGCTCACGTGAGATGGTCACGCCGTAAACCGATACGCCATAATGGAGTGCCGCATAGGCGGCCAGCCCGCCCCAGCCGCAGCCAATATCCAACAGTGTCATGCCTGGCTGAAGCTGAAGTTTTTCACAAATCATGCGCAGTTTGGCCTGTTGCGCCTGCTCAAGGGTCGTGGCCTCTTTCCAGTAGCCGCAGGAATATTGCATATGCGTGTCAAGCATCAGGCTAAACATATCGTTGCCCAGATCGTAATGTTCCTCGCCGACGATCCAGGCTCGCTTGCGGGATTGCAAGTTAATCAAGCGCGCAGCGACAATGTGCAAAATGTCTTTGAGATGATGGGGGGCCTTTTTCTCAAGCTCTGCACGTAAGATACGCCGAAAAAAACAGTCTAAACGATCGCACTCCCACCAACCGTCCATATAGCTTTCCCCGAGCCCCAGGGAGCCTTCACGCAGAACGCGCTTGTAGAAATCGGGGTTACGTACCCGGATATCAAACGGGCGTGAGCCATTGATTTTGATATCGGCGATCGCCAATAACGCGTGAACGATACGGAACCAGGACGTGTTATGTTCTGCCAGTTCCTCTACATATGATGAACTCATAACTTCTCCCAACCTTGCCAGACAGCGCCGCAAGGAACAGCATAGACAGTCTCTCATCAACCCGAACGCTGCGGTTTGCGCGCAGCGTGTTCGAATCACGGGCAGGTTACCCGTTGTTCAAATAGTAAGCGGTTGCATTCGTGCGCAGCCGTTTATGCTTGCCCGTTGCACAGCGGCAGCGGGCATAACATCCATCGTCTACTCTCTGGATACCCAGAGGGAATGAAGTGTCAACGCCGGTACGTGGTAACACGTAGGGGCACATATCCTGATACGCAGTGCTGCGCTCGTTATAATAAGGATAAATGTAGGGATATTGTCCGAATGAAAAACAGTGTATGACTGCTTCAATCAGAGGACAAGTCAAAATTGATTGATGCAGCCATATAGAATTTACAAATCAACGTACTATAACCGTCATACTTCAAGTTGCAGGTGCGTTGACTGCACTCGCTCACCCGAATCACTTACTTAAGTAAGTGATTCGGGATTCCCTCATTTGCCGCGTTACGACGCTCATAAATGAGCCTCGCCCTAAAGGGCCAGCGCAAGCGCTGTTCAAAACGTTAACGTTTTGTCCTGCAACTCGAATTATTTAGGGTATATAAGAAAATCGTCTTAAACATTAACGGCGGTAGTCGTGAAATGGGCCGTCACCCACTGAACGGCGCTCGATAAGCGTTGGGTGAACCTCAATCATCTGCGCATCTTCACGCTTGCTGGTGATGCGATCGAGCAGCATGGTAAAAGCAGATTGGCCCAAACGTTCTTTTGGCTGGTGGATCGTGGTTAAGGCTGGGGTGAAATAACGTGCATGGCGAACATTATCGTAGCCAATCACGGAAATATCTTGCGGTACGCGTAGTCCCAACTCATCAGCCGCGCAGATAGCGCCCATGGCCATGATGTCACCGCCGCAGAAAATAGCGGTCGGGCGCTGTTTCTGCGCCAAAATCTGGTGCATGGCTTTGTAACCGGATTCCGGCTCGAAATCACCCTGAACAATCCACTCATCGCGAACCGTGATATCCGCTTCCTGCAAGGCTTTGAGAAAACCCAGATAACGCCCGCTGCCCGTGTTGCGTTCCTGAATACCCGGAATGGCACCGATGTCGCGGTGGCCGCGCTCAATCAGATAACGCCCAGCCAGGTATCCCCCTTCGAAGGCGTTATCAATGATGGTGTCAGTGAAATCGCTGTGTGCCTGACCCCAATCCATTACCACCATAGGAATGCTGCGGTAATCGGCCAACATGCTCAGCAGTTCAGGCGGATATTCCGCACACATCACCAACAGGCCATCGACCCGTTTTTGCGCCAGCATGGAAAGATAGGCTCGCTGTTTTTCCAGGTTATTATGCGAGTTACACAGAATCAGGGTGTAGCCTTTTGCATAACAACTGTTTTCAACTGCTTCGATAATTTCCGCAAAGTAGGGTGCTTCGCTCGAGGTGGCGAGCAGCCCGATGGATTTGGTGTGGTTTACCTTTAAGCTCCGAGCCACTGCGCTCGGAGAGTAGTGTAATTCCTTGATGGCTTCCCGCACGGCCGTTTTGGTCTCTTCGGCGACGAAACGTGTTTTGTTGATGACGTGAGAGACGGTTGTTGTTGAAACGCCAGCACGCTTTGCCACATCTTTGATCGTTGCCATCTAAACATGACTCCTGAACCTACTTGTTACGGCAGTATATAGTTTGTTAATCGTTTGCTTTTGCGTAATGTTCTCTTTCCGATGGTATAAACAGGATATCAGAAGGAGACTGCCGAAATACTTTGTACCTAAAGGGGACGCGTTGATCTCATCGAAGATGACGTGTTCGGACACCGACGCAGCGCACGGTAAACTGCGAATTTTGGCTGATTTGCCGTGAAAGTGAAAGGGATAATTGATTTAATTAGTGCAGCCGGGATCGGAGATTTTCCCTATAAATGTGTAACAATGCTTTTTTGGCGTCATTGTGCTGCGGGTAGTGGTGTGCAGGAAAGAACGGAGCATCCAGTGCGGCGGCAATTTTCACGCGTTTCTGTGTTTCAAGGAGATAGAATGAATACTGATTTGAAAATGTCATTACTGACCACAGTTGGAGCGTTAGTCATGATCATGGTATTTAACTTTGTTGCCGTGTTGAACTGATCGCGATTAAAATAAAGACCAGGCTGCATAAGCATCACCTGGTCTTTATTATCGCTAACGCGTCGATGTGGCGATTAACGAATCGTTTGTGGTGTCACCACGCGACGTGCACCAATGTAGTGTTCCTGCCAGTAGTCTTCGCTCAACTTACTGATCTTGATATCGGCACCGGTTCGCGGTGACTGAATAAACTTGCCATTGCCGAGATAAACCCCGACATGATCGGCGGTGCCGCGACCATTGATGCGAAAGAACACCAGATCGCCAATCTCCAGTTCACCCTTATTGATGGGCGCAGCATCGCGCAGGTGATACATTTCATTGGCGGTGCGCGGAATAGGAATCTTCACCACATCTTTATAGGCATAATAGACCAGACCGCTACAGTCGAAACCGGTGTAGGGCGAGTTACCACCCCATTGATAAGGTTTACCGATCTGACCCATCAGCTTGTTCATCGCCGTCATTTTTGCATGCTGATAACGGCGCTTATGCGCTTCACTGAGCACCAACTCTTTGCCCGCTTTCTTGGCACCTGGTTTTATCGCCGCCGTTTTCTTCTCAGTGGCATCAGCGCCTTTTTTGAGCCCCTTTACTAGTTTTGCGGGCGTTGCGCTATGGTAGCGCGATGACGTGGTTTTTGACGCAGTGCTCTTGGTCTCAACGTCGGCAGAACTCTTTTTAGTGGCGGTCGTTTTGGTGGATTTCGTGTTTTGCGCTACTTTGGCTTTTTCCTGCGTCGCCTTTTTCTTCGGTGGTTCTGGTGGGGTTTGTGGTTTTTTAGCGGTTTTGGTGGTCTGGTTTTTTTTCAGGTGTTTGTCATCCGTGCTGGCGCTGGCTTTCTTCTCCGCATTGGTGTGCGGAGCTGCCTGGGCAACATTAACAAACAGATGGCTGAAGAAAACGAAGATCAGAGTAATAAATACGCGCATGATAAAAGAGACCGAATACAATCCTTAACTCACTCAATTCGAACAGTATTCACGAAAACGGCATGAGAAAAAAGCAGGAAATCACCTTTTCGCTTAACAGAATCATGAGAAAACGTTAATAATTGTTTTCCCGCTGTAAATATCATCATTTATTGCGGCATATTTCACCGAGGGTGACTTAGGGGGAACGGCGACAGGAAAAACCCTACAAAAAATGGCGTTTTTTTTGTCATGACAGCTCTCGCTACAATGAAGCAACGGTATATGTGCTTTGCAATCGCTTGGATAACAAAGCACATACGCGACAATGGTGCGATAATACCCCGTTACATAATGATGCCGTGCGATCCCTCCGACAGGAAGAGGGCACCGTGATGGCTCGCAGAAACACCGTTTGAGGAAGCAAAAGCATGACGACGACAACGATTGAAAAAATTCAGCGCCAGATTACAGAAAACCCGATTCTGTTATACATGAAAGGTTCCCCGAAGTTGCCGAGCTGCGGTTTCTCTGCCCAAGCCGTGCAAGCGCTGTCGGCGTGCGGTGAACGCTTCGCGTATGTGGACATTTTACAAAACCCGGATATTCGTGCTGAGCTGCCAAAATACGCTAATTGGCCGACCTTTCCCCAACTGTGGGTTGACGGTGAACTGGTTGGCGGATGCGATATTGTCATTGAAATGTATCAACGTGGCGAATTGCAGCAACTGATCAAAGAAACCGCAGACAAATACCGTGAGCCGCAGGATGGAGACAGCGCACAGTAAATCGTGCCTGTTGGCGGGCATACCGCCGGTATCTGAGGTAAAAGAGGGGACCCAGCACCGTGGTCCCCTTTTATTTGGGTATCAAATCTTTTTATCCGTCATTCCGCACCTACTTTAAGAATAAATTCGACGGTATCGCTCGCCGAGAACATCAACGATGGTCTTGTGAATAGAATTGAGGTTGGATACTTGTGGTGGTCTGTCACCAATACTGA
>NZ_JBPETA010000128.1:0-9784 GCF_051710365.1 Symbiopectobacterium sp.
AGTTCAGTATTGGTGACAGACCACCACAAGTATCCAACCTCAATTCTGTTCACAAGACCATCGTTGATGTTCTCGGCGAGCGATACCGTCGAATTTATTCTTAAAGTAGGTGCGGAATGACGGATATGGGCATCTTCACCCGCCAACTGACACCAGACGTTGGCCCGATGCAGCAGCAACTGCTGGATAAGCACTACCTGCGCAAGCACGGTAAAAACGCCTATTACGGGCAGTAACCTTAAATCAACCCACCGCGTGGATAACTGACGCGGTGGGCTGCAATGCGATCCCACACTGGTCTGATGCGTATTAGCGCATCTTCAATTTGACTGACTGGCAGCGTAAAAGGGACGCGCAAAAAGCGTTCAAAAGCCCCTTCAATCCCAAAACGCGGCCCTGCGCCAATCCGTATCCCCAAGGTTTCTGCATTGGCTGGCCAACATGGTGGAGACGGGTTGTGGCAGCTCTGCCCACCAACAGAGGCCACCGCTGGGCGTATATTCAACTGCCATTCAGGAAACTGGCGCGCGATGGCGGCACCGGTCTCGTCCCGCTGCTGACGCAATCCAGCGCGGCGTGCAGGCAAAATCTGTTCTGCATCCTGCAACAGTTCCGCGCAGGCGAGCTGTTCCAATAGCGGAGAGCCCAAATCCACGGTATCGCGCATCTGTATCAGTGCAGCGATGGTGCGGGCGCTGGCACGAATCCAGCCGAGTCGCAGTCCGCCCCAAAAGCTTTTGCCCGCCGAACCCAGCATGATGACGTGTCCGCTGTCATCAAAGGCGGCCAGCGGTGGCGGCGGCGGCACGTCGTACCACAGTTCCGACATGGTTTCATCCAACACCATCGGCGTGCGCGTGCGTGCCGCGATCTCCGCCACAATTTGGCGCGTGGCGCTGTCCATGCAGCGACCGGTGGGGTTGTGATAATCGGTGATCAGGTAGGCGAGACGCGGAGCTGCCTGAGCAATCGTGATGGCAAGGCCATCGGTATCCCATCCCTGATCGGGGAGTGCCACAGGAATCGGGCGACAGGCCGCGCCTTTTATCACACCAATCGCATGAGGATAGGTGGGGTGTTCAATAATTACGCGGTCGCCCGGGCCGGTCAGCAGCAGCAGCAGGGTAAAACCGCTGACTGCGCCGTTTACCACCATGATTTGATCCGCCGTAGTGGGTAGACCGCGCGCGTTGTAGCGCTGCGCAGCCGTGGCAACCCGGCAGCGTCATAGCCGCTGTGTTCAAGGTACTCTGGCAACTGAGACAGGGCGCGGGTATAGGCCTGATGGATCTCAGGACCCGCAGGCAGGGCGGCGCAGGAGAGATCGACCGCAGGCAACGGCAGACGGGACAAATCCGGCTCAGTGCGCGCAATGGGCAGCGTTGTGAGAGAGCCAGAACCTTGGCGGCTGGCAAGATAGCCCTCGCTGCGCAACTCGGCCAAGGCGCCGGTCACTGTGGTACGGCTGATGTGCAATATCTCCGCCACGTCGCGCTCGCCCGGAAGACGGGTATCCAGCGGCAAACGTCCATCCAGGATCAGCAACCGCAGGCTATCTGCTAACTGGCGATAAGCCGGAGTGCGTGATTCGGGTTGCTGCCAGTTACCGAGCAGACGCTGTAATGAGGCCGAGCCGATTCGCCGTGCAGCCATCGTAAACTCCCAGACAGATTAAAAAGCCACTTTCGATAAACTGGACCTTAAAATAAAGTCCATTTTGCGTCAAGGTAACACAACTTCCTTGATGACGTCACCCTGTTGGTGACGAAGGGTTAAGGGTTAATGGTGGGGTGAAGTACTATGGCGTATCGGCTTGGGTTATTGTATGTGGGATTAGCGCTGTACGGCATGGCAATCGCCATGATGATCCGGGGAAATTTAGGGGTGGACCCGTGGGATGTGTTTCACCTCGGGTTAGCGTAGCATCTGCCACTGAGTGTGGGCACCATTATCATCCTGATGGGCGCGTTGGTGCTGCTGCTGTGGATCCCGCTGCGCCAGCGGCCGGGATTGGGGGCCATCAGTAACGTTATCGTGATTGGGCTGGCAACCAATGTGGGATTGGATTTACTGCCAGAAATCGAACACCTCGGGGCACGCACGGCGCTGTTGATCGGGGGTGTCATCACCAACGGGCTAGCTACTGGCATGTATATCGGTGCCGGTTTTGGCCCTGGCCCCCGTGATGTCTTGATGACTGGCATTGTGGCGCGTACCGGATGGCAAATTCGCTATGTGCGAACCGGAATTGAGCTGACGGTGCTGGTGGTGGGGTGGATACTCGGCGGCACGGTCGGCGTAGGTACGGTAGTGTATGCCTTTGCGATTGGTCCGCTGATCCAACTTTTTTTACCCTATTTTGTCGGGCAGTCGCGCGAACGCGCCCTGCAACCGAAGGCCTCATCCTAGTATCACAATGGAAAAAAAATGCCCGTCATTGCTGACGGGCATGGGCACACAGCACCGTTAATGAGGCGGTTAACGGTGCGTTGTTTCTTCACGTAAGATAACAGCCACTTCTTTTGCCGTCGGCGTCTCGCTTGCCAGCGCACGACGAATCACGAAAAAGGCAGAAATGAGCATGGTAACCGCTACCAGCATAAAGAACCCGCATAGTGCGGCGTTGATCTGGTTGCTGAATACAATGTCTTTGATGGTCTTGGCCGGCGCGATCAACGTGCCTTGCTCAATACCCTGCGAGAAGCGTTTAGCCTGAGCCAGAAAACTGATACTGGCCTTTTCATGGAAAATTTTCTGCCAGCCGGCTGTCATCGAAGTGATAAACAGCCAGATGGTCGGCAGTATGGTCACCCAGGCGTAGCGCTGCTTCTTCATTTTGAACAGCACAACAGTGCCAAGAATCAGCGCCATGGAAGCCAGCATCTGGTTCCCGATACCAAACAGCGGCCACAAGGTGTTAATCCCACCGAGAGGATCGATAACGCCCTGATAAACAAAGAAGCCCCAACCGGCAACCGCCACCTTGGTGCCCGCCATGTTACCCAGCCAGGAGTGGCTCTTGCCCATGCCAGGAACAGCGAGGCCGCACCATGAAACGGCAGGCGCGGGTACCGGCATCGACAGCAGTCAAAATGAACAGCGCTTCAAACAGAATGGCGAAGTGATACCAGAATGCCATCATGGCCCGACTGTTAAATATTTCGGTGATGATATGCGCCATACCCACCGCGAAGGTCGGTGCCCCCCCGGCACGTGACAGAATAGAGGCTTCGCCCACGTCTTTGGCTATTTCACTCAGGGCTTCCGGTGTGATCATAAAGCCCCAGCCGTTGATCACCTGTGAGGCTTGTTCAACGGTGGTACCGATCAGCGCAGACGGTGAGTTCATGGCGAAATAGACGCCCGGATCGATAACCGAAGCGCAAATCAGCGCCATGATCGCCACAAACTATTCCATCAGCATCGCGCCATAACCAATCATGCGAATGTGACTTTCGCGTTCAATCAACTTAGGCGTGGTACCGCTGGAGACCAACGCGTGGAACCCGGAGATGGCACCGCAAGCGATGGTGATAAACAGGAAGGGGAACAGGCTACCGGAGAACACCGGCCCGCTACCGTCAATAAAGCGTGTCACAGACGGCATTTTCAGTTCTGGCGTGGCGAACACAATACCCACAGCCAAACCGACAATAACACCAATTTTCAGGAAAGTAGAAAGATAGTCGCGTGGGGCCAGCAGCGGCCATACCGGCAGCACCGAAGCGATAAAGTCGTCAATCACCAGCGCCCAGGTCAGCGTGGTGCCTTGCAGGGTGAAGAAGGGGCCCCAGTACGGATGGACAGAGATGTCGCCGCCGTACACGATGGCCATCATCATCAACACAAAACCGATCAATGAGACTTCAGCAATTTTGCCGGGGCGCAGAAAACGCATATAGACGCCCATAAACAGCGCAATCGGGATGGTCGCTGCAATGGTAAACACCCCCCAGGGGCTGTGTGCCAGCGCTTTGACCACCACCAGTGCCAGTGCGGAAAGGATGATTATCATCACACCCAGTGCACCCAGCATCGTCACCACACCCGCAAAGGTGCCTAACTCTTGTTTTGCCATTTCCCCGAGCGAACGGCCATCGCGGCGCGTCGAGATAAACAGGACCAGAAAATCTTGTACCGCACCGGCGAACATCACCCCGACCAAAATCCAGATGGTGCCCGGCAGAAAGCCCATCTGCGCGGCGAGAATCGGGCCAACCAACGGACCCGCCCCGGCGATAGCGGCAAAGTGGTGACCAAACAGCACCCACTTGTTGGTGGGAACATAATCCAACCCGTCATTGTGACGTTCAGCAGGCGTGACACGACGGTCGTCCAGTTCAAACACTTTTTTAGCAATAAACAGACTGTAAAAGCGGTAGGCAATGCTGTAGCAGGATACGGCGGCAATGACCAACCACACGGCATTAACGTGCTCTCCGCGGCTTAAGGCCAGCATCGCGAAGGCGATAGCCCTCGCTAATGCGACCAACAGCCAGATCACTATGCTCTTGACATTATTCATGACAACGGCTCCTTCGTTACCCAACTAATGGGGCGAGAGTTTTGCTGGCTTTTAGGGCGTGACGCCATGGCAAACGGCGCAGCCCTTAAAAACATAGTGTATTTCAGCGTGATGCGCGGCAGGTGCAGATGAGAAAATGTGAGCAAGAGTGAATTTTTGTAAATTAAATTCAGTTTTGGCTAATGATGATAGGGGCGGGGAGAATCTGATGCGGAGAAAATCGGTGTCGCCAACCCGCAGGCTGGCGACACCAGAGGTTTATGCTACGGGTTTGGCAATGATACTGCGCGTTTCCATGCGCACGTCGGTCAATACCACATCCAGCGTATCGCTTTGGCGGTAGACCACTTCACCTTTGACGGAGACCGTGCCGGTTTCCTGGCTGCTGACTAACTCATCGCGTACTGCGTGAATAAACGAAGCCGGGATAAAGGCAACGGCACCGTTGTCCAGCAAACGCACACGCAGACCACCGCGCGTCACATCGATGATCTCGGCGCGGAAGCGGGCATCAGTCCCGGCTTTCGGTTTCAGGAAACGAGCATACAGCCAGTCACCGACGTCACGCTCGGCCATCCGGTTTAAACGACGGCGCTCCGCCATTTGTTGCGTGATGTCATCTTGCGGTTTCTCAGCGGGCTGTTGGCAAATAATCGCTTTCAGCAGGCGATGGTTGATCATGTCGCCAAACTTACGGATGGGCGAGGTCCAGGTGGCATACGCATCCAGCCCCAAACCGAAATGCGGCCCTGGCGTAGTGGAAACTTCGGCGAAGGTTTGGAAGCGGCGAATGCGGCTGTCTAAAAATGACGTCGGCTGCGCATCCAGCTCTCGGCGCAGTTTGCAAAAACCGTCCAGGGTCAACAGCACAGCAGCGTCCGCTTCAATGCCGTTGTTGCTTAACACCGTCACGGCCTGATCGACCTGGGTTGGCTCGAAACCGTTGTGCACGTTGTAAATGCCGAAGCCAAGCTTCTCTTTAAGCATGCGTGCGGCGCAGATATTGGCGGTGATCATGGTTTCTTCGACGATACGATTAGCGATGCGACGTTGCTCAACTACGATATCCAGCACATCGCCCTGCTCACCGAGCAGGAAACGGTAATCAGGACGATCTTTAAACACCAGCGCATGGGTGGCACGCCAGGCGCTGCGGGCCAGACCGATGCGGTGCAGCAAACGGATTTGCTCGGCAACGGCATCGTTTTCCGGCTGCCATTCACCCTGTTGCTCCAGCCAGTCTGAAACGTTGTCGTAAACCAGTTTGGCCCTGGATTCTACCCAGGCGGCAAAGAACTGCACATCATCGCCCAGTGTACCGTCGGTCGCGACGGTGACGCGGCACACCACTGCCGGGCGGCGCTCTTGCGCGCGCAGCGAGCAGAGATCGTCGGAAAGCATGCGCGGCAGCATCGGAATATTGAATCCCGGCAGGTAGTTGGTAAATGCACGTTGACGCGCCAGCGTATCCAGCGTGCTGCTCGCTTCCACATAGGCGGTAGGGTCGGCAATGGCGATAGTGAGTTCCAGTGTGCCGTCGCCGTTGTCTTTGGCATACAGCGCATCGTCCATGTCTTCAGTGCTGGCGCTGTCGATGGTAACAAAGGTCAGTGCGGTCAAATCTTCGCGCGTCAGATTGCCGTCATTGAGCGTCAATTCGCTGTCCATTTCTGGCGCAGTACGCTCAAGATTGTGACGTGACAACGTCACCCACCACGGCGCCAGCGGATCGTCGCAGGTGGTGATGTATTGCGTTAATTCAGCATGGAAGCTGCGATCGCCTTTGAGCGGATGGCGACGCATTTCCGCCACAGCCCAATCACCATCCTGAAAGGTGTGATTTACGTCGCGTCCGGTACGGCAGGGGATCGCCTCTTTCAGCAGCGGATGATCGGGCAGGATGGCAAAACGGTCGTCCTTTTTCTGCACGCGGCCAACAAAGCGCGTCAAAAAGGGTTCAATCAGGGATTCCGGCTCTGCGATTTCACGATCTTTATCGGTGTGCAGCGTCGCAACGATACGATCGCCATGCATCACCTTCTTCATCTGCGGTGGTGGAATAAAGTAGCTTTTTTGTGCGTCGACTTCCAAAAAGCCGAACCCTTTATCGGTGCCTTTCACTACGCCTTCAGCACGCGGAGTTTGGGAGTGAAGTTGCTGTTTTAGCTGGGCAAGCAGCGGATTATCTTGAAACATAATGAGTAAAAGAGATGTCCAGATGCGGTTATTAACGACACTAATGAATGGCAGACAGTTTTACGCGAAACCCGTGCTGGCGGCAAGCGTGATGTATATCAATGAGACCAATCTTCGCGTTTTGAGAATAACCGCTAATGCATCGTGTAACGGGAGTGGAACGCAGGCGTCCCGGTCAGTGCCGAGACGCCAGTGTATCAGGCGATACGTCGCTCAGTTTCTGTATCGCGCTGGCTGCGGGTTATGACCACGGGCACCGATTTTGAGGTCGGTGTAAAGGTTTCATCACCTACGCTTGAGAGTGGTACTAACGGATTGGTTTCCGGGTAATAGGCGGCCAGATTGCCGCGAGGAATATTGTAGCTGACTAGGCGAAATCCACTCACCTTACGTGTGATGCCATCGTTCCACAGCGTCTCGATATCCACGTTGTCACCGTCAGCCAACCCCAGTGCAGCAATATCCTGCGGATTGATAAACAGCACCTCGCGTTGCCCGTAAACGCCGCGATAGCGGTCATCAAGGCCATAAATGGTGGTGTTGTACTGATCGTGCGAACGCAGGGTTTGCAGCGTAAAAGGAGCCTGCTGTGTGCCAAGCTGCGGGAACAGGGTTTTCGGCAGTTCGGCGGCGCAGAAGTTGGCTTTATGATTCGGGGTGTTAAAGCGTAACTCAGCCGCCGCATTGCCCAGATAGAACCCGCCGGGCTGTTCGCAACGGGCGTTGAAATCGTTGAAGCCGGGCAGGGTGGCAGCGATGTGGTCACGGATCAGTGAATAATCCCCCGCGAGTGCCAGCCAATCCACCGGTTGCTTGCCCAACGTGGCATTGGCAATGCCGGCGACGATAGCGGTCTCAGAGCGCTGTTGTTCTGACAGGGGATGCCCACACCTTCCGAGGCGTGCACCATGCTAAAGGAGTCCTCTACGGTAACAAACTGCGGGCCGCTGGCTTGGATGTCGCGCTCGGTGCGTCCCAGCGTCGGCAGGATCAGCGCGTCTTGCTCACCGGTAATCAGGTGGCTGCGGTTGAGTTTGGTACTGATGTGTACCGTGAGCTGACAGCGCTGCAAAGCAGCTTCGGTACGCGGTGAGTCAGGTGCTGCGGCGGCAAGATTACCGCCCAACGCGATCAACACGCGCACCTCATCGCGCAGCATGGCTTCCAGCGCTTCCACGGTATTATGGCAGGGTTGGCGCGGGGGTGTGAAACCAAAGTGTGCAGCGAGGCTGTCGAGAAACGCCTGACTCGGTTTCTCATCAATACCCATGGTGCGGTTACCCTGCACGTTGCTGTGTCCGCGCACCGGGCATAACCCTGCGCCCGGCTTGCCTAACTGACCAAACAGCAGTTGCAGATTGACGATCTCCCGCACCGTGGCAACGGAGTGTTTATGCTGTGTCACGCCCATGGCCCAGGTGCAAATGACGCGCGGCGAACGTTGATAGATATCGGCCACGGCGCGTAATTGCGCTTCGCGTAAACCGGATTGCTGTTCAATCTCGGACCATGTGGTGGCATCCACCACTGCCAGATACGCTTCAACGTTGGCGGTATGGCTGGCGATAAACGCACTGTCAAACAGCCCCGGTTGCTGCTGTGCCAGACGCTGACGGTGGGTTTCCAGCAGGGCTTTGACCATGCCGCGCACTGCGGCCATATCGCCGCCGAGATGGGGTTGCAGGTAGGTTTCGCTGATGGTGCCGGACAGCGGTGTCAGCAGCTCCAGCGGATTTTGCGGATTGGCAAAGCGTTCCAGACCGCGTTCGCGCAGCGTATTGAAGGACACGATGTGCGCGCCGCGATCGGCGGCATGGCGCAGGCTGTGGAGCATACGCGGATGGTTGGTGCCGGGGTTTTGTCCGAATACGAAAATGGCATCGGCATGTTCAAAATCTTCAAGGCGAATGGTGCCTTTACCGACGCCGATGCTTTGCTTCAAACCGGTACCGCTGGCTTCGTGGCACATATTGGAACAGTCGGGAAAATTATTGGTGCCAAACAGGCGACCAAACAACTGATACAGGTAAGAGGCCTCGTTGCTGGCCCGTCCCGAGGTGTACAGTTCTAACTGATTGGGGTGCTCCAGCGCATGGAGGTGCCGGGCGATCAGCGCAAAAGCGTCCTGCCACTCAATCGGTACATAGCGATCGCTGGCGCGGTCATAGCGCATCGGATGGGTCAACCGTCCCTGATACTCGAGAAAATAGTCGCTCTGCTGGCGCAGTCGGCTCACGCTGTGGGCGGCAAAGAACGTCGGATCGATGGCTTTGCGCGTGGCTTCCCAGCTTACTGCCTTGGCTCCGTTTTCGCAAAAACTGAAGGTGCTGCTGTTATCGTCACCCCAGGCGCAGCCGGGACAATCAAATCCTTTCGATTTATTGACGCGGAGCAAGTTTCGGATGTTTTTCAGCGCTTGCTTACTGTCGAGCACAAAACGGGTTGTGGCTTCTAAAGAGCCCCAACCACCTGCTGCGCTCTGGTATGGCTTGATGGCGGGTTTAAATTTCATGGTGGTGTCCGCAGGTGTTGAATGTTTGTGTTATGTAAATTTTATATTAAATATTTGCGATGTGTGGTCAGTCTAAGAGTGAGGGCGTCGATCGTCTAATCGACTGTGGCTATGGCGCGATTAGCAAGGACTATTGAATTTATGTGCTTGGTATATTTCACATTTTATAACTCCTTATAGGCGAATGACTTGCGATGCACGGAGAAATTGGTTTCACTGTCATTTCTGCGGGGATGCTCCCCTTAATACCTATGCAGGACAGGAAGCGACATCATCGACATCAAACAGCTCATTTACCTGTGGAATAAAGCAACCGCTCACTCACATCACTAAGAAATCATTCAACCTCACGAAATGCCCCAGCAATCCAATCATCACTACGACTAGGGCCTGTCATCAAATGCTTGGATAAGCGTGTATGATCGTCTACTTTGGCCTAAAAAGTAAGAGATGACACGTCGCTATGCACTTCGAGATGATCAATGGGCTAGGATTGAGACATTGCTTCCTGGACGGCAAGGCTATGTTGGCGTAACCGCACGCAACAACCG
>NZ_JBPETA010000129.1:0-9748 GCF_051710365.1 Symbiopectobacterium sp.
GGTTACGGATGGTAACGTGGGGAGTACTCATGCTGATTGGTCTGCAAAAAGCAGTAATAAATTCAGAACTTCAGAATACCGTCAAGTCCCGAAAAAAGAAAAATCAGGTGCGGAATGACGGTTCAAACGGTATCTGTGCCAGATTATTCAGTAACCAACCGGCAACACGCTTACCGCTGGGGGTCTGCTGACTGAATGACGCTTCGATACGTGCGATAAGATCAATGCGCACATTGGCGTCAGGGTTAGCGGAATTGGCATCATCTTGCTGCATGTTAGTGCCCTGTCATTCGCAGTCATAATGTTATGCGATTAACATTGCAGTATCTGTGCCAAAAAATAACCGATTGATATTTATTAAGAAGATGTTTATGGGGGATTATTTAGAAAGGTGCAGTGCGCCATTATGGCGCACTGCGTGCAAGCAAATGCATAAAAACAGTGCCAGGAAATAAGAGATAAATCGTTATATTACATAATGTTAGATAAGCGTTTCCTATCTCTGCCAGCTACTCGCTGCGCTGAATCTGCGCGGCAATGGATTGAGCAACCTGCTGCCAACCTTGTGCCAGCGTTGTCACCAACGCATCATAGCCATCGTCGTTGACTGGCAGCACCAGATTAAACGGCTGGCGCAGCAGTCGATCGCCGCGTTGCAAGGTCCACTCCCCTTGCACCACCGCTTTTCCATCGTAGCGGCCCTGGAAGGCTTTCACGGTAACAGCCAGTTCTGAGGGTGCAGCACCTAAGGGTTGCGAACTTACCGTCCAGCCCGGCAGCCCGGCATTCAGGCTGCTTTGCAGCGTCTGTTGCAACTGCTGCTCCAACGGGCTGGCCCACAGGTTATTGCTGGCAATGACATAACGCACATCATTGGTCTGGTAAACCAGGCCCGACGTACTGAGATAATCCGCCAACGCAACGTCGGAAAGCCACAGCGTGCGGGCCGCAGTGAGATCCGTTTTACCCGCAGTCTCCACAGACGGCTGCGGCAGTTGGTAATAGGTTTTTGGCGTTGTACTGCTGCATGCACTCAACAACAACGCCATTGCCACCAGCCATCCTTTACTCATGGTTTCGCCCTCTTCGGTTGGGGATCTTCGCTCTCAGGCGCCTGGAAGATCAGTGCATTGCTTTTATCATTCAGCGTGCGCAATACCGGCTGCAACTCCCTTAACACCTGATCCAGACGCTGCATGTTTGCCACCAATCGGTTATAGGCCGGCGAGCCAGGCTGTAACCCTTGCATACTGCGGTTCAGCTCCTGTAGCGTTTGCTGCATGTCCTGCTGCAGCGATTGCATCGCCTTGCTGGAGGTTATCTGGTTTAACGAAGCGAGCGTCTTTTTCAACTCACGTAGCGTTGACTGGCTCTCTGCCAGCGTTTTGGTCGCTTCGCTCACCATTGGCGTTAACGGCAGGTCGTTGATCTTATCCAACACCGCCATCAGTTTTTGCTGGATTTGCGACAAACCGCCGCCCATGGTTGGCAACACCGGATACCCATCAACTACTCGCAGCGGTCCTGTACTGTTACCACGTGCTTTCGGGTAAAAGTCGAGATCGATAAACAAGGCGCCGGTCAGCAGGTTAGCCGTTTTCAATGAGGCACGCAGCCCCATAGCCTGTGCGTCGGCGAGCTGTTTCTGGTAATCAAACTGCTTACCGATGATCTTTTCAAAACGTGCAGGTTCAACGCGGATCAGCACCGGAATGCGATACTCCATGTTTATATCCTGCTTGAAGTTGGTCGTCACCAACGGCGCTTGGGCGACGGTTCCCAGACGAATGCCACGGAATTCCACCGGTGCCCCCACCTGCAATCCACGGATGGATTCATCAAAGAACATCACATATTCTTTGTACTCCGTGTAGAGCGAATCCTGAATACTGCGTTCGTTATCAAACAGCTGATATTGCGCACGATCTTGCACGCGTTCACCCAGATCCCAACCGGCCGGCACGTCAAAGCTAACGCCGCCGCTGAACAAGGTGGTCAACGATCCCATTTCCACCCGCATCCCCTGCGCTGACATATCCAGCGTAACGCCGCTGTCTTTCCAGAAACGGACATTGCTGGTCACCAGACTGTCGTAAGGTGCGGTAATAAATAGCTGATAGCGCATTTGGCGCGCCTTGGTATCGAACTCGCTGGTTTCAACCGAACCGACGCGGTAGCCGCGAAACAATACCGGATCGCCAGCGTTCAGTTGGCCCGAACGTTCGCTGTCGAGCAAAATGCGAATCCCTTTGGCATGCGGTGGTGCCAGCGGCGGCGAATCCAGCAACGCAAATCCACTGCGTGCTTCACCGCTCACCCCCGGCTGAAGTTCAATAAACGCGCCGGACAGCAGGGTACCTAGCCCGGAAACCCCTTCTCGGCCAATCTGCGGTTTCACCACCCAGAACACAGAATCATGGCGCAGCAACTTGCCCATACCGGAATGCAAGCGAGCCACAATCTCCACCTGGCGCAGGTCTTCACTCAACACCACGCTTTCCACCACCCCGACGTCCAAACTGCGGCTTTTGATGGTGGTCTTACCGGCCACAATCCCTTCGGCACTCTGTGTCGTTAGCGTGATCTGAGGCCCCAGGTGACTGAAATGGTAAAATAAAATCCAGGCTCCGATCAGCACCGTCACAATGGGCACAATCCATACGGGCGACCAGCGTTTAATCGCTTCTACGTTTGCGACAGAATAATTATTTTTCGCCAATGGCTGATCCCTCTTGATCATTATCACGCTGGCGATCCCACAACAAACGGGGATCAAACGTCATGGCGGCAAACATGGTCAAAATGACCACCAGCGCGAACAACACCGCGCCGATTGCCGGGTATACACTCATTAACTGGCCGATGCGCACCATGGCAGACAGTACAGCAATGACAAATACGTCGATCATCGACCAGCGACCGACAAATTCCACCATTTCATATACCACGTGCAGACGTTCATTGTCCTGACGTCCATTACCCGCCGCACTCCAACACAACCACGCCAGCGCCAGCATTTTAAGCGATGGCACCATAATACTGGCAATGAAGATCACCAGCGCCACCGGATAAGATCCCATCCCCCACAGCAGAATCACCCCCGACATAATGGTGGAGGTTTCACTACTCCCCAATGCTTCGGTGATCATGATCGGCAGCAGGTTCGAGGGAACATAAAGCAGCACGGAGGTTAACAGCAGCGCCAGCGTCCATTGCAGGCTGTTTTTACGTCGCGCATGGCCGTGGCGATGACAACGCGGACATTCCCACTGATCGGCAGGCAATATCGCCGTACAGCAGGTGCAGGAGCGCAGCCCTTGTGCCAAACCCGATCGTCCTGTCTGCGGTGCAAAGGGTAACGGTGGCGCAGGCGCTACGTCATTCCATACGCTGCGCCGATCCAGACTTTGATAGGCCAGTAGTTGCAGCAAACAAAACAGTACATAGGGCACAAAACCAGTGCCGACGCCAATTTCACCATAAGACATCAGCTTCACAAAGCTCACCAGCACGCCAGCGAGAAAAATTTCGGCCATTCCCCAGCTTTTTAGCCAGAAGAGCCAGGTTGCCATCAGCCGTTTTATCCGTGCTGACATGGAGGAGCGCAGCGACAACAGGATAACCATCACCATGGAAATCGCCGGGATCACTTGAACAAACAGCATAAACAGAAAGGCGACGCTGGCGTAATTATCGGACACCATCACCTGCGGGATCTCAAACAGTGAGATCTCACTGGTAATGCCCGCCACGCGCATATAAACAAAAGGAAAGGCATTCGCCAACGCCAGCATCAGCAAGGCGCTGAAGGCAAAACCGATGGAGCGCTGGCGCGCCTGATTCTGGCGGTTGGCCAAGGTTGATTTACAGCGCGGACACACCGCCTTTTGCCCATGCATCAGGGAGGGTAATTCCACCAGCATGTCGCACTGGGGGCACAACATGTAGTCGTCATGCCTTGCATTATGATTGCACACGCTCCGCCTCCTTTATCTTTCGCCGCGCGGCACCCCGGTCAGGCGCGCCGCCGCCGTTACCTGTAGAAGGCTCGTGTTCCCACGGCACGGTATATCGTACGCGTGGTTACCGTCAGAAGGCATCTACCTGTTGGTAGTATACGCAACGTTAGCCGTTTTTCTGCGTTTCCAACGCTTCCCAGCGCTCAAAACACACTTCCAGCTCCTGCTCCGCGTCTGCCAATGCATTCAATACCTTTTGCGTTTCATCACGCGGACGGGTAAAGAAATCAGCATCGTTCATTTGCGCTTGTAACGCCGCAATGGACTGTTCCAGTTGTTCGAGTTTCTGGGGTAACTGCTCCAGTTCGCGCTGCTGGTTATAACTGAGTTTACCGGTTTGACGTTTAGCGCTGGGTGCGCTCTGAACGGTCTCTTTACTCTCTGCTGACTTTTCCGCCGCCGCAGGCACGGATTTACGCAATGGCACCGTTTCAGCGCGCTGCTGCTGTGCATCATAATAACCGCCAACATAGCGGTTAATACGCCCATCCCCTTCGAAAATCCAGCACTCGGTGACCGAGTTATCCACAAATTGACGGTCGTGGCTCACCAGCAGCACAGTGCCTTGATAGCTGTCGATCAACTCTTCCAACAGTTCCAGCGTTTCCACATCAAGATCGTTGGTCGGTTCGTCAAGAATCAACAAGTTGCTGGGTTTTAGGAACAAACGCGCCAGCAGCAGTCGGTTACGTTCACCGCCTGACAGGGCTTTTACCGGCGTCATTGCCCGTTTGGGATGGAACAGAAAATCTTGCAGGTAGCCCAGCACATGGCGAGAACGGCCGTTAACCATCACTTCCTGTTTGCCTTCGGCCAGGTTATCCATCACGGTGCGCTCAGGATCGAGCTCCGCGCGGTGCTGATCAAAATAGGCAACTTCCAACTTGGTGCCGCAGTGAACGCGACCGTGCGTCGCTTGCAGATCGCCCAACAGCAGTTTCAACAGCGTGGTTTTGCCACAACCGTTTGGCCCGACCAGCGCTATCTTGTCTCCGCGCAACACCTGGGCAGAGAATCCCCGCACCAGATTTTTATCACCGATGTGATAATCGACGTTTTCCAGTTCAAACACGATTTTGCCGGAACGGGCCGCTTCTTCAACCTGCATTTTGGCAGAGCCCATCACTTCGCGACGCTGTGAACGTTCCTGACGCATCGCTTTCAGCGCACGCACCCGGCCTTCGTTACGCGTGCGACGTGCCTTGATGCCCTGACGGATCCACACCTCTTCCTGCGCCAGCTTGCGATCGAATTCGGCATTTTGCAGCTCTTCCACACGCAACGCTTCTTCTTTACCCAGCAGATACTTGTCGTAATTGCCGGGCCAGGAGACCAGTTTGCCACGATCGAGATCGACAATGCGTGTCGCCATGTTGCGAATAAAGGAACGGTCATGGGAGATGAAAACGATACTGCCCTGGAACGTTTTGAGGAAACCTTCCAGCCAGTCGATGGTTTCGATATCCAGGTGGTTGGTCGGCTCATCAAGCAGCAAGACTTTCGGCCCACTGACCAGTGCACGGCCCAGTGCGGCCTTGCGCAGCCAGCCGCCAGAAAGCGAGGACAAGGGCGCATCTGCTGTCAGTCCCAATTGGGCCAACACATCGTGGATGCGATTTTCCAATTGCCACAGCCCTTGGGTTTCCAACGTTTCCTGAAGTACTGCCAGCTGGTTCAGGTTCTTATCGCTGGGATCCTGTTCGACCAGACGCAAAGCTTCATGGTAGCGTTTCAGGTAGTCGGCCTGCTCGGCCACCCCTTCTGCCACAAAATCAAATACGCTGCCCGCTACGTCACGCGGCGGATCTTGCTGCAAACGGGAGACGATCAGATCTTGCTCATAAACAATACGCCCATCGTCCAGCCGCACTTCGCGCGCCAGAATTTTCAGCAGGGTCGATTTCCCCGCACCGTTACGCCCTACCAGGCAGACGCGTTCATTTTCTTCAATGTGCAGTTCGGTGTTATCAAGTAAAGGCGCATCGCTGAACGACAGCCAGGCATCCGAGACGCTAATTAATGACATGACTTACTTTTCCTCGCCCGCGTGTCGCAGCAGCCAGCAGTTATGGATCTGGCGATTGCGGGCAAAATCTAATGAAAGGGTTTTCTCGCTGATTTCCGTGGCGCGAAGCCCAAGGGCTGCAATGCCCTGCTGATCCATCTGGAAACCGCGTTTGTTGTTTGAAAACAGAATGGTACCGCCTCGACGCAGCATACGCTGCAAATCTTTCATCAATGCCAGATGGTCGCGTTGCACGTCAAAAGCATCGGCCATGCGTTTCGAATTTGAGAACGTGGGCGGATCGATAAAAATCAGGTCAAACTGTTCGCGCGTTTCCTGCATCCAGGTCAGGCAATCCGCCTGAATAAGGCGATGCTGACGACCTGCCAGACCATTGCTGCTCAGGTTTTTCTCCGCCCATTCCAGATAGGTACGCGACATATCCACCGTGGTGGTGGTGCGCGCACCGCCCAACCCTGCGTGGACGCTGGCCGTGCCGGTATAAGCGAACAGGTTCAGGAAGTCTTTTCCTTTACTCATTTCGCCCAGCATCTTGCGCGCGATACGGTGATCGAGAAACAGTCCGGTATCAAGATAATCGGTCAGATTCACCCACAGCTTGGCGTTATACTCCTGCATCAGCAGGAAATCGCCCTTCTGCGCCAGTTTTTCATACTGGCTCTTGCCCTTTTGCCGTTCGCGGGTTTTTAACACCAAGCGATTGGCAGGCAGTTCCAACACGTGCAACGTAGCGTTGATAATATCAAACACGCGCTGGCGGGCTTTTTGCGGATCGACGGTTTTCGGCGGCGCGTACTCCTGCACTACCACCCAACTGCCATAACGATCGATCGCCACGTTGTATTCCGGAAGATCGGCGTCATACAGGCGATAACATTCTATACCCTGCTGACGGGCCCATTTTTCCAGTTTACGGCAGTTTTTGCGCAGTCGGTTGGCAAAATCCGGAGCAACGTCGGCGCTCACGCGCAGCGCAATGGTTTCATCCGCCGAGGCTTCAGGCGCAGCGCTGATACGGTAGTTTTTCTGTACGCAATCCAGCGGCCCGTTTTTGGCCTTAAACTGGCGTTCAGCACGCAACGGCAGGCTGGTTAACAGTTCCGGTGACGCACTGAACAGCGACAGCGTCCAGCCACCGAACTCACTTTTCAGCTTGCGGCCCAGCATATTGTGTAAGGCAATCAGAGCAGGCTCACTCTCCAGACGCTCACCGTAAGGCGGGCTACTGAGTACTGTTCCTGTCGGACCTTGCGGCAGCGGATTGCGCAGTTGCACCGCATCCTGTACCGAGAGGGTTATCAATTCGCTGACACCGGCACGGCGCGCATTGGTGCGCGCCAGCTCAATCACCCGGCTATCGTTGTCTGAACCGTAAAAACGGGAGATGGTGGTTTGCAGGCCTTGTTTGGCCCTCACCTGCGCCTCAGCCACCACGTCACGCCACAAATCGGCGTTATGGTTCAGCCAGGCGCTAAATCCCCAATGATCGCGGCGCAAGCCCGGTGCGCGATCGACGGCCATCATGGCGGCCTCAATCAACAACGTACCAGAACCGCACAGCGGATCGATCATTGGCGTACCCGGCTGCCAACCCGAGCGCAGCACAATGGCCGCCGCCAGGTTTTCTTTCAACGGCGCAGCGCCAGTGCCTTCACGATAACCGCGCTGGTGCAAACCTTCGCCGCTGAGATCCAGCGCAATGCTGGCCGTCTCGCGTTGCAGAAACACATTGATGCGAATATCCGGTTGCTGCTTGGCCACGTTGGGACGCTGACCGGTTTTACGCACAAAGCTGTCGACAATGGCATCTTTCACTTTCTGCGCGCCGTACTGGGAATTACGGATTTCGTCGTTAGTACCGGTAAAATGAACCACAAAAGCGCTGTCAACAGAGAACACGGAGGTCCAGTCAATGGCCTGAACACCGAGGTAGAGATCGAGATCGCTGTAGACCTTGCATTCGCCGAGCGGCAATAAAATACGTGATGCCATGCGGCTCCACAGCAAGCTATGATACATCAAACGGTCGTCACCCTGAAAATGCACGCCGCCTTGAACCAGGCTGCATTCCTGCGCACCTAATGCTTCAAGTTCACTTTTAAGCAGTTCTTCCAGACCACGCGCCGTGCTGGCAAACAGAGAATTCATAATACGACGACCACCAAGGTAAAAGGGTAGACCCAGACGACTTCGGGTTGCAGGAAAGCAATAAGTGGTTCGGGTGACCCCACACAGTCAGCGCACGTGCAATTTGAAGTATCACGGGTGTAACACATAAAATTGAGGCGCATTATAGCTAATCCCAGCGACTTGTCATAAAGTTGCGGCGTTAAAAACCTTTGAACAGATAGGCACTCTTGATGATTGGTGTTTCCCAACTGTACGTTCATCCGGTCAAATCCTTGCGCGGCTTGCAACTTTCCCATGCGTTGGCAACGCCCAGCGGTCTGGCGTATGACCGTTCATTTATGGTGACGGAACCCGATGGGACCTTTATCACTGCGCGCCAGTTTCCCGAAATGGTGCTGTTTACACCGGCGTTGCTGCCTGACGGCCTGTTTCTCACCGCACCTGACGGCGCTCAGGCGTTAGTATGCTATGCGGATTTCGCCCACACGCCACAGCCTACTGAAGTCTGGGGCACGCATTTTTCCGCCTGTATCGCACCCGATAACATCAACCAGTGGTTGAGCGGTTATTTTAAACGTCCGGTACAGTTGCGCTGGGTTGGCGACATGCCCTCTCGTCGCGTAAAGCGTTTTCCCGACATTCCGTTGGGTTTTGCCGACGGTTACCCTTATCTGTTGGTCAATGAAGCCTCTTTTCAGGCACTGCGCCAGCGTTGTAGCGCGGGGATCAAGCTGATTCAGTTCCGCCCTAATATCGTGGTGACCGGCGCTGATGCCTTCGCGGAAGACAGTTGGCAAACGCTGCGTATCGGTGAGGTGACCTTCGACGTTGTCAAACCATGCAGCCGCTGTGTATTGACCACCGTGAGCACTGAGCGTGGGCGCAAGCATCCCTCGGGAGAGCCGCTCGCCACGCTACAAGCCTTCCGCACGGCGGAAAACGGTGACGTGGATTTTGGTCAGAATATGGTGGCGCGTCAAAGCGGTATCATTCGCGTGGGCGATAGCGTCGAGGTGCTGGCAACCAAGCCACCGCGTCTCTATAGTGCAGGAACCTCTGCCGCAACGCTGGAAGCCCCCATTCAGGCGGAACAAGGCCTTTCCCTGCACTATCAGGGCAGAACGCTGCCGGGGAATAATCAGCAGATTTTGTTAGAGCAACTGGAGCAGCACGGCGTGCGCGTGCCCTATTCTTGCCGGGCGGGCGTGTGCGGTTGTTGCAAAATGACGCTGGTCAGCGGTGAGGTTTCGCCCTTAAAGAGGGGTGCCGTGCGCGAGGATGGCACTATTCTGGCGTGCAGTTGCGTGCCGCAGGGAGACCTGGTGCTCACCTGACAAGAATCTTTCCCCTACACCACCTTGGCATAGGGGAAGGATGCCGATGGCATCGCCCCTGCCAGCGCGCTCTGCTGGGGCAACAGGCGGTCATGCATGATTTTAATCGCTTCGCCTAAATAGCTGTTCCTAATACCGCTACACTTTTGCCTGTCCATGTTTTCCACTGGGAAACGGGCTGACGGTTTCCATGAAGCGGCGAACCTTGTTCAGTAACTGCCACATTGAACAGCATTGAT
>NZ_JBPETA010000130.1:0-9624 GCF_051710365.1 Symbiopectobacterium sp.
TTTGAGATTTTTGGCCAGTGCATTAGCCAGAGCCTGCAACTGTTTTTCGTCCATAAAGTAACCTGCTTTTGATGTTGGATTGAACATATCAAAATCAGGCAATTACACAAATTTATGTACAGGCTCGGTCAAAGCGCTGGCCGGTTCATTTGGCGAGCAGCAGCCCAAATTCACCTTCCTGGTCGGTCACGATTCAAACGTTGCATCGCTGTTCTCCGCACTGGGCGTGAAACCGTACCATCTGCCGCACCAATTGGAAACCACGCCGATCGGCGGCAAGGTCGTGTTCCAACGCTGGAGCGATAACGCCAGTAACAAGGCGCTGTTGAAAGTGGAATACGTGTATCAATCGACTGAACAGCTCGCTACGCTGGCACCGCTGAACCGCGCCAATCCTCCGCAGCGTGTGACACTAACGCTTAGCGAGTGTCCAACCAATGATAAAGGCTTCTGCCAATTTGAGGACTTCGAGCGCATCACGACTGCGCTTGCAAAATAAGCTATTTGGGGCAAACCTTGGTGCCGCATCTCTGTAAGTATCGTGAGTATTTCGTGCGCGTGAACCAAAGTAGTTATCTGCAACCGTTGCAGCACGCGCTCGACACGAGGCGCTCAATCGCCGCCGCCTCGTGACTCCAGGCTTTTCGCGGAGCATCACGCCGCTCACCCGGCGGCCACGCCCACCTCAGCGTGATTTTTTACGCGAGTGCAATCAAAAGACAAAAATCGTCTTCTTTAGTACGTGGTGTTACACCTGTATCACCTCAACACCCTGCGCTCGCAGTTGCTCTACGATAGTGGCGTCAGCCTGTTTCCCAGTGATCACCACGTCAATCTGATCGGCACGGCTGAACAGCATGCCCGCACGTTGGCCCACTTTGCTGCTGTCCACTACCACCGCCAGTTTACCAACGTAGCTCAGCATCTTTTGCTCCGCCATCGCCGTCAGCATATCGGTTTTGTACAGCCCTTCCGGCGTCAGCCCTTTGCCGCTGGTGAACATCCAGTGACCGGCATACAAACTTGCACCCCCTTCCTGAGGTGCCAGGGTGATCGATTGGCTCTTGTTGTACTGCCCGCCCATGATCACCACACTTTCGTGCTCTTGCTCAATCAGGAAATTCGCCAATGGCAGATAGTTGGTAATCACCTGAATATCACGCCCGACAATCTCACGCCCCAGCAAAAACGCCGTTGAACCACAGTTAATCACCACGCTTTCACCGGGATGGCACAGCGCGGCGGCCGCCTGCGCGATGCGCATCTTCTCATCCAGATTCTGCTCCTGATAGATATTGAGCGGTGTCCAGGCCGGGCGCGGCAGGTTAACGGCCTCAGCGCCGTTGCGCACTTTGCGCACTTTGCCCAATTCATTGAGTTTGTTGATATCGCGTCGCGCTGTGGCGGGAGAAACGTCAAAATTCACGATCAGATCGGAGACGGTGAGTTGCCCCTGGCGTTGCAAAAAATCAATGATGGCATGATGGCGCTGAGATTCAGTCATAGGTCGTCCGGTAACAAGAAGCGGCGCGTCATGGCGTCGACGTGAAAAGTTTACATCATAATTTATCATAAATGCGCAGCAATCATCATATGCCCCAAATAATTAGACTTGAAGTATTTAGGGCATAGCGCGACGTGTTTGCCACGTCGCGCACTACCTCACAAATTACAGGAAAGATTTGAACGGCAGATCGGGTTCCATGGTGAAGCAGTCGTCAAAGCCGCGCGGGTAGTGGTATTCCAGATTATCTTTGTCCAACGGCCAGGTAAATTTGCCACCAACTTGCCAGATAAAGGGTTTGAAACCGTATTGCAGGCGGTCTTTTTTCATCTCCCACAGCACGCGAATTTCCTGCGGATCGGCCTGAAAATTCGACCAGATATCATGGTGGAAAGGAATAACCACCTTGGCATTCAACGCCTCGGCCATGCGCAGCATATCCGCGCTGGTCATCTTGTCGGTAATACCGCGCGGATTTTCCCCGTATGAGCCCAACGCCACGTCAATGTCATACTCATTGCCATGTTTCGCGTAGTAGTTGGAGTAGTGGGAATCACCGCTGTGATAGAGATTGCCACCCGGGGTTTTGAACAGGTAGTTCACTGCGCGCAGATCCATGCCATCCGGTAACACACCCGCCGCTTTTTGTTCCACTGGCAAGGTGATCAACGCGGTGCGATCGATCGCGTCTAACGCATGGATTTCAATATCTTTAATGCGAATCACCGAACCCGGTTTCACTACGATGCAACGCTCACGCGGCACGCCCCACCCCCACCCAGAGATCCACGCAGCTCTGTGGACCAATAAAGGGAACCTCCGGGCTGCAATTTTTCAGCACCGCGGCGGCCACGTTGACGTCAATGTGGTCGTTATGGTCGTGCGTCGCCAAAATAGCATCCACCTGGCGGATGGCCAACGGGTCCATCACAAACGGCGTGGTGCGCAAGTTAGGTTGCAATTTTTTCACCCCCGCCATGCGCTGCATCTGGTGCCCTTTTTTCATCAAGGGGTTACCGTGACTCTGCTTGCCTGTGCCGCACCAGAAATCGACACAAATATTGGCCCCACCCCCTGATTTCAACCAAATCCCGGTACAACCCAGCCACCACATGGCGAAGGTGCCAGCGGCAACCTCCTCTTGTTCGATCTCTTCATTCAACCAGGTTCCCCATTCCGGGAAGGTGCTCAGGATCCAGGATTCGCGGGTAATGGTTTCTATCTTGCTCATGGCGTGATCTCATCATTAATCGGCAATTAAATAAATCACAAGTAATCATAAAAAGATTAAACACGACAAATTAATGCCAATATATCACCGTTAAAACGCACTAACAATCACTTAAAGTGATAAAAAATAATTAAAATTCACATCCAGATCAAATAACAAGAAAGAATAAAAGCACAACAAAGTGAATAATATACAAAAAAAATGTGATTATTGAATGATCTTAAGTGCCGTGAGAATTGCGAGTTTAATCACAAACAATCAAAAAATCTCAATACGATTACTCATGATTACTGAATTCCCTACGCCCGGTTATGTCAGCCACCACGCCGCTGCTCGTCAGCCGGTCGCAATGGCAGGCAATAGCAGTAAAACGGTAACAATAAAAATCGATTGGAGTGTTCCATGGAAACTCTCTATAACATCTTCACCATTTTCTTTAATCAGGTCATGACCAATGCCCCCTTGCTGCTGGGCATTGTGACCTTTCCCGGCTACTTGCTGTTGCGCAAAAGCGCCACGGTGATCATCAAAGGCACCATCAAGACGATCATCGGCTTTATGCTGTTACAGGCAGGCTCCGGCATCCTGACTGGCACCTTCAAACCCGTGGTCGCCAAGATGTCCGAGGTGTACCACATCAACGGTGCCATCTCTGACACCTACGCCTCGATGATGGCCACCATCGAACGCATGGGCGACGCCTACAGTTGGGTCGGCTATGCGGTGCTGCTGGCGCTGGCGCTGAACATTGTGTATGTCCTGCTGCGCCGCATCACCGGCATTCGCACCATTATGCTCACCGGCCATATCATGTTTCAGCAGGCGGGTTTGCTGGTGGTGTTCTTCTATATTCTCGGCTACCCGATGTGGACCACCATCCTGTGCAGCGCCGTGCTGGTGTCGCTCTATTGGGGGATCACCTCCAACATGATGTACAAGCCGACGCAGGAAGTGACCGACGGCTGTGGTTTCTCCATCGGCCACCAGCAACAGTTCGCTTCCTGGCTTGCCTACAAGCTCGCCCCCTATCTGGGTAAAAAAGAAGAGAGTGTCGAAGATCTGAAACTGCCCGGCTGGCTGAATATCTTCCATGACAACATCGTCTCTACCGCCATCGTGATGACCGTGTTCTTTGGGGCAATCCTGCTGTCATTCGGTATCGATACGGTGCAGAAGATGGCAAGCAAAACCCACTGGACCGCCTATATCCTGCAAACCGGTTTCCAATTCGCCGTCGCCATTTTCATCATCGTGCAGGGCGTGCGCATGTTTGTTGCCGAGCTGTCCGAAGCCTTTAACGGCATCTCTCAGCGTCTGATCCCCGGTGCGGTGTTGGCGATCGACTGCGCCGCCATCTACAGCTTCGCCCCCAATGCCGTGGTATGGTGCTTTATGTGAGGCACCATCGGTCAGTTGATCGCCGTTGGCATTCTGATTGGGATTGGTTCGCCAATCATGATCATCCCCGGCTTTATCTCGATGTTCTTCTCCAACGCCACCATCGGCGTGTTTGCCAACCACTTTGGCGGCTGGCGCGCGGCGCTCAAGATCTGTCTGGTGATGGGGATGATTGAGATTTTTGGCTGCGTATGGGCGGTAAAACTCACCAGACTGTCGGCCTGGATGGGTATGGCGGACTGGTCAATTCTGGCACCGCCGCTGATGCAGGGCATGACGCTGGGTCTGTGGTTTATGGGCGTGGTGATCCTCATCGCGGTGGCCTACATGTACTTTGCCAGCCGCTCACTGCGCGCTGAAGAAGATGCGGAAAAACAACTCGCGCAAACCACCGCGCAATGACTCTGGAGAAAGCACCATGACAGTTCGGATTCTGGCCGTATGCGGCTGTGGGCAAGGCAGTTCCATGATCATGAAGATGAAGGTGGATCAGTTCCTGACCCAACAGGGGGTGGCACACACCGTCAACAGCTGTGCCGTCGGGGAATATAAAGCAGAGCTGAGCGGCGCGGACATCATTATCGCCTCAACCCACGTGGCGGATGAGATTACCGTGAGCGGCAACAAGTATGTCGTCGGCGTGCGCAATATGCTCTCTGCCGCCGATTTTGGTCCCAAGCTGATGGAGGTGATCAACGCCCACTTCCCTCAGGATGTCAAAGCGTAAGGAGTTTCCATGAAGCTGCGCGATTCTCTGCTGGAAAACCGGTCAATCCGCCTGCAAGCGGAGGCCGCCACCTGGCAGGAAGCGGTCAAAATCGGTGTCGATCTGCTGGTAGCGGCTGACGTGGTCGAGCCGCGTTACTACCAGGCGATTCTCGATGGCGTAGAGCGTTTTGGCCCCTATTTTGTAATAGCTCCCGGTCTTGCCATGCCCCATGGCCGCTCGGAGGAAGGGGTGAAAAAAACCGGTTTCGCGCTGGTGACGCTAAAAACCCCGCTGCCATTCAACCATGAAGATAACGATCCGGTGGATCTGCTGATCACGCTGGCCGCCGAGGATGCTACTGCGCACCAAGAGGTGGGCATTATGCAGATCGTTAATCTGTTTGAGGATGAGGCGAATTTTGATCGCCTGCGCGCCTGCCGCACCGAGCAGGATGTTTTGGATCTGATTGATCGCGCCACGCTGGCCGCGACGGAATAAGGAGCCCCCGATGCCACAGTTACCGATGTTACAAATTGCGCTGGATAACCAGACGCTGTCCGATGCCTACAACACCACCCGTCTGATCGCCGAAGAGGTGGACATTATCGAAGTTGGCACCATTTTATGCGTGGGTGAAGGGGTGCGCGCCGTGCGCGATCTGAAAGCACTCTATCCGCACAAGATTGTGCTGGCCGATGCCAAGATTGCCGACGCGGGGAAAATCCTGTCACGTATGTGTTTTGAAGCCAATGCCGACTGGGTCACGGTGATCTGCTGCGCGGACATCAACACCGCAGCGGGCGCCCTGGCGGTAGCGCGCGAATTCGACGGCGATGTGCAGATCGAACTGACCGGCTTCTGGACATGGGAACAGGCGGAAGCCTGGCGCGCGGCAGGGATTCAGCAAGTGGTGTATCACCGCAGCCAGGATGCACAGGCCGCTAGCGTCGCCTGGAGCGAAACCGACATCAGCGCTATCAAGCGTCTGTCTGAAATGGGCTTTAAAGTCACTGTTACTGGCGGTCTGGCGCTGGACGATCTGCCGCTGTTTCAGGGCATCCCGATTCACGTCCTTATTGCCGGACGCAGTATCCGCGATGCTGCCAGCCCGGTCGATGCCGCCCGTGAGTTTAAACGCCGTATTGCCCAACTGTGGGGCTAAGGGAAGTAACATGCTGACAAAAGCGGTGCCGCTGGGCATCTACGAAAAAGCGTTGCCCCCGGCGAAGATTGGCTGGCACGCTTACAACTGGCGCGCGAACTGGGCTTTGATTTCGTCGAAATGTCGGTGGATGAAACCGATGAGCGCCTGGCCCGGCTGGATTGGGATCGGGAACAGCGTCTGGCGTTGGTCAATGCCATCGCGGCCACCGGTATTCGGGTGCCTTCCATGTGCCTGAGCGTGCACCGCCGCTTCCCACTGGGCTCACAGGATGACGCCATTCGCGACCAAGGGCTCACCATCATGCATAAAGCGATCGCGCTGGCGCAGGATGTAGGGATTCGCGTGATTCAGTTGGCCGGTTACGATGTCTATTATCAGGAGGCCAATGAGGTAACACGTGAGCGTTTTCGCGACGGCCTGCAACAAGCGGTAGAAATGGCGAGCCGCGCACAGGTCACACTGGCGATGGAGATCATGGATTACCCCCTGATGAACTCCATCAGCAAAGCGCTGGGCTATGCCAACTACCTGAACAACCCGTGGTTCCAGCTCTATCCCGATATCGGTAACCTCTCGGCCTGGGATAATGATGTGCAGATGGAGCTGCGCGCAGGCCAAGGCCACATTGTCGCGGTGCACGTAAAAGATACCCGCCCCGGCGTCTTCAAAAACGTGCCCTTCGGCACTGGCGTCGTGGATTTCGAACGCTGTTTTACCACTCTGAAAGAGAGCGGCTACCGTGGTCCTTATCTGATTGAGATGTGGAGCGAGAATGCCCCCGACCCCATCAAGAAGGTGCTCGCAGCGCGCGACTGGGTGAAACAGCGCATGGAACGCGCCGGTTTGCACGTGGAGGAAGCCGCATGATAGCGCAACTGAAGCAACGGGTATTTGAAGCCAATATGGCCCTGCCTCAGCACGGTCTGGTGACGTACACCTGGGGGAATGTGAGTGCGATCGACCGCGAACGCGGTCTGGTGGTCATCAAACCGAGCGGCATTGCCTATGCCGACGATATGGTGGTGGTCGATTTACAGGGCAATCCGGTTGAAGGGTGTTATCGCCCTTCCTCGGATACTCCCACGCATCTGGAGTTGTATCGCCGCTATCCGCAAATGGGGGGATTGTGCACACCCACTCTACCCACGCCACCGCCTGGGCACAGGCGGGGTTGGACATTCCTGCGCTCGGCACCACGCACGCCGACTATTTTTTTGGCGACATTCCCTGCATCCGTCCACTGACGGCGCAAGAAGTGGAGCATGAGTAAGAAAAAAATACCGGCGTGGCCATTGCCCAGACGCTGGGAGATCGCAATCCGCTGCACACACCCGGCATGATTGCCTACCAGCATGGGCCGTTCTGCTGGGGCAAAGATGCAGAAGAAGCGGTGCACAATGCGGTGGTGCTGGAAGAGGCGGCGCGCATGGCCTGGCTCGCCTGCACGCTGAACCCCCATTTACGCCCGCTCGACAGCGCGTTGCAGCACAAGCATTTTAATCGTAAACACGGTCCGAACGCCTACTACGGGCAAAAATAACGCCTTGACGGTCATTCCTCGCCAACGCGAGAAATGACCGTATTCTCTGCCAATTTCGCGCCCTTCCTCGCACCAATCCCCTATACTTTATGTGACAACCTTCAACAATATGTTATCTGCATCACGCCTAAATGTTTTTATTTGGTTAATCCTTGGCTGTGGTGTTTGTTTTCGATTATGATAATGTTCGAAAATGAACATTTTGACCTTTTTTTGGACACGGAGGAGAACGCGTGGAAACCAAAGACCTTATCGTAATCGGTGGGGGCATCAACGGCGCAGGTATTGCAGCCGATGCCGCGGGCCGTGGCTTGTCGGTGCTGCTGTTGGAAGCACAGGATCTTGCCAGCGCTACCTCCTCTGCCAGTTCAAAATTGATCCACGGCGGCCTGCGCTACCTGGAACATTACGAGTTTCGTTTGGTGAGCGAAGCGCTCTCCGAGCGTGAAAAATTGCTGAAGATGGCACCGCACATCATCTTCCCAATGCGCTTCCGTTTGCCCCATCAGCCGCACCTGCGCCCGGCCTGGATGATCCGTATCGGGCTGTTTATGTATGACAATCTGGGCAAACGCGTCAGCCTGCCCGCCAGCCACGGCCTGAAATTCGGCAAAGACTCGGTGCTGAAACCCGAATTAACGCGCGGTTTCGAATATTCCGACTGCTGGGTAGACGATGCGCGTCTGGTGGTATTGAATGCGCAGGAAGTGGTGAAACGCGGTGGCGAAGTGCGCACCCGCACCAAAGTGGCGCGGGCGCGTCGCGAAGGCGATCTGTGGATCATCGATGCCGTCGACAGCGTGACCGGGGAAACCCATACCTGGCAGGCGAAAGGACTGGTCAACGCCACGGGTCCTTGGGTGAAAGAGTTCTTCGATCACGGGCTGGAGCTGAAATCCCCTTATGGCATTCGCCTGATCAAAGGCAGCCACATTGTTGTGCCTCGCGTACACGATGAACCGCAGGCCTACATTCTGCAAAACAAAGATAACCGCATCGTGTTTGTGATTCCGTGGCAGGATGAGTTCTCGATCATCGGCACCACCGACGTGGAATACCACGGCGATCCGCATGAGGTGAAGATCGACGACAAAGAAGTGGCCTACTTGCTGGATGTCTACAACGATCACTTTAAAAAGACGCTGATGAGAGACGATATCGTATGGACCTATTCCGGCGTGCGTCCGCTGTGCGATGACGAATCGGATTCTCCGCAGGCCATTACCCGTGATTACACGCTGTCAGTGGCGGATGAACACGGTAAAGCGCCTTTGCTGTCGATATTTGGCGGCAAGCTGACCACCTACCGCAAGCTGGCAGAACATGCGATGGAGAAGCTGGCAAAATACTATCCTCACAACAGTGGTCAGGCCTGGACGCAAAACGCGGTACTGCCCGGCGGCGATTTGGCCGGTACGCGCTACGAATACGCGGCTGCGCTGCGCCGTCGTTTCAATCTGCCGGAATCGCTGGCGCGTCGCTATGCCCGCACCTACGGTTCCCACAGCGAGCTGATCCTGATGAACGCTACAGGCATTCATGACCTCGGCGAAAACTTCGGACACGATCTCTACGAAGCTGAATTGCGCTATCTGGCCGACAAAGAGTGGGTTGTCAGCGTGGAGGATGCCATCTGGCGTCGTACCAAGCTGGGCATGTGGCTGAATGATGAGCAGAAACAGCGCGTCGCTGACTGGCTAAGTGCCTATCGCCAATCCAAGGTTGCCGCACAATAATTTTCCTGCCAGACCACGCCTCCAACGACAGGTTACCGAAAGGTAACCTGTTCGTTTTTTACACGAAAGAAACGTTAACATTTCGCGGAATACGATGTTCATTAACAAGGTAAAAAATGTGGTTAATCATTTTTCCCCTCTTCGCGCTAATCAGTTCTCACGGACGCAAGTCAAAACAGAGTCATCTCAAGAAAATAAACCGGGCCAGTAACAGTAAATCCGTCATTCCGCACCTGATTTTTCTTTTTTCGGGACTTGACGGTATTCTGAAGTTCTGAATTTATTACTGCTTTTTGCAGACCAATCAGCATGAGTACTCCCCACGTTACCATCCGTAACCT
>NZ_JBPETA010000131.1:0-9516 GCF_051710365.1 Symbiopectobacterium sp.
AGGTTACGGATGGTAACGTGGGGAGTACTCATGCTGATTGGTCTGCAAAAAGCAGTAATAAATTCAGAACTTCAGAATACCGTCAAGTCCCGAAAAAAGAAAAATCAGGTGCGGAATGACGGCTAAAAGGGCAACGCAGCGGGAAACAATCGATAGAATACGCGGGAAATCAAGGCCGCGAGAAAGGGACTTGCAGTACATGATACGTTGTCAGGCATAAAAAGAATGGCGAAGAATATCACGGTTCTGCACGCTAACGCACGGAGCAAACCTGACGAAAAAGTAACGATTCATTATAACGGACAGTGTGTTATAACAGATTGAATCTTAGTCGGCGTTTTCTTGTACAGGCGTGGCGAGCGGCAGTCTGAGTGCCGGGCTGAAACGCAGCATATCAATAAAGCTGTCTACTAGGGTTGGCGCCTCCTGATGGATATCAAAGCTTTCAGGCAGAAACAGCCAGTTCTCCAGGATACCGGAGAAATAGGCGCGCAACGTCACGGCGGCACGATGCAAATGCAGATCGGACGGCAGGAAACCCAGCTGAATACCGTGATTGAGGCTATCCTCAATCTGTTAATAGCAGGAGAAATAGAGCGCCTTGCGTGCATTATACGACGGTAACATTTCACCGACAAACTCACACTTATGGAAATTGATCTCCATTATCGAGCGCCACTCGGTGTCGGTCGTCGCCAAACGCAGCATATAGATCAGTAGCTCACGCATCACATGCAGTGGATTATCAGGGAATTTTGCCTGATAATCAGATTCGAAATCGTTGATTTTCGTCTCGGACAACGTCCAGATTGCATCAAACAACTCAGCCTTGTTTTTGAAGTGCCAATAAATCGCGCCGCGCGTGACGCCTGCGGCGGCAGCGATACCCGCCAGCGACGTGGCGGAGACGCCGAACTCGGAGAAGAGGCGTAAGGCCGTATCAATAATGTGTTGTCGTGTTTCCTGGGCCTGCTGTTTGGTTTTTCGTGCCATGGCGCTGTTTTTTAAAGGAAGCGTGATTTACATACATTCGCGAATGTATGTAACATAACACGCTTGCAGGATTATCGCAGCAATGGGTTTTAGGGCTTGTGATCCATTGGTCAAATGCAAATCGGACACTTGAGGTTTATTTATGAACAAAAACAGAAGGCTTATGCCTCTGGCGGCAGTCCTGATGCTTTCTGGCGGCTTAGCGCTCACCGGGTGTGATAATAAAAATGAAGGTCAGCAGCAAGGCGGCCAGCAAGCGCCTGAAGTCGGCATTGTGACCCTCAAAACACAACCGCTGAACGTGATTACCGAACTTCCAGGGCGCACTAACGCATTCCGCATTGCCGAGGTTCGGCCTCAGGTGAGCGGTATTATTCAGAAGCGTCACTTCGTCGAAGGGAGCGACGTGAAAGCGGGCACGTCTCTGTACCAGATTGACCCGGCAACCTATCAGGCGGCTTACAACAGCGCGAAAGGCTCGCTGGCACAAGCACAGGCTCAGGCAGAAATCGCACGCTTGACCGTGAACCGTTACAAACCGCTGGTTGGCACCAATTATGTCAGCAAGCAGGATTACGATCAGGCATTGGCAACACAGCGCCAGGCAGAAGCCAGCGTACAAGCGGCACAAGCCTCTGTGGATTCTGCGCTGATCAACCTGAACTACACCAAGGTACTCTCCCCGATTTCAGGCCGCGTCGGTAAATCGACGGTCACCGAAGGGGCATTGGTGGCTTCCGGTCAGGTGACGGCGTTGACCAGCGTTCAGCAACTCGACCCGATCTATGTGGATGTGACGCAATCCAGTAATGACTATTTGCGACTGAAGCGTGAGCTGGAACAAGACACGTTGAAACAAGCCGTTGGCAAAGCTACCGTGCGTTTGTTGCTCGATAACGGCACGGAGTATGCACAAAACGGTACGCTGGAATTTTCTGATGTCACGGTAGATGAAACCACGGGGTCTATCACCCTGCGCGCTATCTTCCCGAACCCACAACACGATTTGTTACCCGGCATGTTTGTACGTGCACGCCTTGATTCAGGTGTGAACAATGACGCGCTGCTGGTGCCGTAACAAGGCGTGACGCGCAATCCGCGCGGTGAAGCCACCGCCATGGTTGTTGGTGAAGGTGACAAGGTTGAAACACGCACGCTCACGACAGCCCAGGCTATCGGCAGCAACTGGCTGGTGACCTCCTGCCTTAAAGCAGGCGATCGTCTTATCGTGACTGGGTTGCAGAAAATCAGACCGGGCGTACCCGTCAGAGCAAAAGAGACGGCACCTGGGAATGGTGAAGAAAAACCCGCGCAGTCTGAACCCGCGAAGTCTTAACAGGAGCCTGTAATTCATGGCTAAGTTTTTTATTGATCGTCCCATCTTTGCATGGGTACTCGCCATTATGGTGATGCTGGCGGGGGCGTTGGCAATTATCAAGTTGCCTATCGCCCAATATCCGACCATTGCACCACCGGCCATTGAAATAACGGCAAACTATCCAGGCGCGGATGCTTCTACACTGCAAGACTCCGTGACGCAGGTTATCGAACAGAACATGAACGGTATCGATAACCTGCTCTACATGGCTTCCATCAGTGATTCATCGGGTACGGTTCAGATTACGCTGACGTTTGACTCGAAAGCGGATCCGGACATTGCTCAGGTTCAGGTACAGAACAAACTGCAACTGGCGATGCCATTGTTGCCGCAGGAAGTGCAGCAACAGGGCGTAAGCGTACAGAAATCGAGCAGCAGCTTCCTGATGGTAGCCGGCTTTATTTCTGAAGACGGTTCACTGACGCAGCAGGATATCGCTGACTATGTGGCGGCCAATATCAAAGATCCGCTCAGCCGTACCAACGGTGTCGGTGACGTGCAGTTGTTTGGTGCCCAATACGCGATGCGTATCTGGTTGGATCCGAACAAGCTCAACAGCTTCCAGATGACCACGGGTGATGTGGTAGCTGCCATCAAAGTGCAGAACAACCAGATTGCCTCCGGACAATTGGGCGGTACACCGCCGCTGCCGGGGCAGAAGCTTAATGCTTCTATCATTGCCCAGACACGACTGAAATCTGCAGATGAGTTCTCCAACATTCTGCTGCGCGTCAACGCTGACGGTTCGCAGGTGCGCCTGCGTGATGTCGCCCGCGTAGAGTTGGGTGGTGAAGATTACAGCGTTATTGCGCGTTACAACGGTCAGGCAGCCGCAGGGGTCGGTATCAAACTGGCAACCGGTGCCAATGCGCTGGATACGGCCTCCGCCGTTAAAGCCGAGTTGGGTAAGTTACAGCAGTTCTTCCCGGCTGGGTTGAAAGTGGTTTATCCCTACGACACCACGCCATTCGTTAAGATCTCGATTAACGAAGTGGTAAAAACGCTGGCGGAAGCCATCGTACTGGTGTTCCTGGTGATGTACCTGTTCCTGCAAAACTTCCGTGCCACGCTGATCCCGACGATCGCGGTGCCGGTGGTGTTGTTAGGCACCTTTGCCATCCTTTCTGCCTTCGGTTACTCGATTAACACCTTAACCATGTTCGCCATGGTACTGGCCATCGGCCTGTTGGTGGATGACGCCATCGTGGTGGTGGAGAACGTCGAGCGCGTAATGATGGAAGAAGGGTTACCGCCCAAGGAAGCCACCAAGAAATCGATGTCGCAGATTCAGGGCGCGCTGGTCGGTATTGCGCTGGTACTGTCTGCGGTATTTATTCCGATGGCGTTCACGGGCGGTTCCACTGGTGCCATTTACCGTCAGTTCTCCATCACCATTGTGTCCGCGATGGTGCTGTCTGTACTGGTAGCGTTGATTCTGACACCGGCGCTTTGTGCCACGCTGCTCAAACCCATCGCGAAGGGCGACCATCACGAGAAAACGGGTTTCTTCGGTTGGTTCAACAAGCTGTTTGAAAAGAGCACCACCCATTACACCGATAGCGTTGCCAACATTTTGCGCAGTACCGGCCGTTATCTGGTGGTCTACCTGCTGATTGTGGTTGGCCTCGCAGTGCTTTTCATGCGTTTGCCAAGCTCCTTCCTGCCGGAAGAAGACCAGGGCGTACTCTTGACGATGGTGCAACTGCCCGCCGGTGCAACCCAAGAGAGCACCGAGCGCGTGCTGGAGCGTGTGACCAAGCACTACCTGGAGAATGAGAAAGACAACGTTAATTCGGTGTTTACCGTTAACGGTTTCGGCTTCTCCGGTCGTGGGCAGAACGCCGGTCTGGTCTTCGCCAGTCTGAAAGACTGGGGCGAACGTCCGGGAGCAGCAAACAAGGTTGGTACCATTGCCGGTCGGGCTAACGCTGCCTTCTCGCAAATCAAAGGAAGCGATCGTTATCGCCTTTAACGTCCCCGCCATCGTTGAGCTGGGTACCGCAACCGGTTTTGACTTCCAGTTGCTGGATCAGGCTAACCTGGGGCACGAGAAGCTGACTGCGGCACGTAACCAACTGCTGGGAATGGCCGCACAGCGTCCTGATACCGTGGTTGGCGTACGTCCAAACGGCATGGAAGATACCCCGCAGTTCCGTATCGATATCGATCAGGAAAAAGCTCAGGCGCTGGGTGTATCCCTGTCGGATATCAACGCCACGCTGGCAACCGCGCTGGGCGGCAGCTACGTCAATGACTTTATTGACCGTGGACGTGTGAAGAAAGTGTATGTGCAGGCTGATGCGCCGTTCCGTATGCTGCCAAGCGATATTGAGCGCTGGTATGTTCGCGGCACCAACAACCAGATGGTGCCGTTCTCTGCCTTCTCACAAAGCCACTGGACGCACGGTTCACCGCGTCTGGAACGCTATAACGGACAGCCGTCCATGCAGATTCAGGGTGAAGCAACCCTGGGTAAGAGTACCGGTGAAGCGATGGCCTTGATGGAAGAATTTGCCAAACAGTTGCCGGAAGGTATTGGTTACGACTGGACCGGGATGTCTTATCAGGAACGTCTGTCGGGTAACCAGGCACCGGCCCTGTATGCCATTTCGCTGATTGTGGTGTTCCTGTGTCTGGCCGCACTGTACGAGAGTTGGTCTATCCCCTTCTCCGTAATGCTGGTGGTGCCGCTCGGGATCATTGGTGCGCTGCTGGCCGCCACCATGCGTGGATTGGAGAATGACGTCTACTTCAAGGTAGGGCTATTGACCACCATTGGTCTATCGGCGAAGAACGCTATTCTTATCGTTGAATTCGCCAAAGACCTCATGGAGAAAGAAGGCAAAGGCTTGGTGGAGGCGACGCTTGATGCAGTACGTATGCGTCTGCGCCCCATCCTGATGACCTCGTTAGCCTTTATCCTCGGCGTAGTGCCGTTGGTAATCAGTTCCGGTGCCGGTTCCGGCGCACAGAACGCTGTAGGTACTGGCGTAATGGGCGGGATGATTACCGCAACGGTGCTGGCGATCTTTTTTGTTCCTGTCTTCTTTGTGGTGGTACGCCGCCGCTTTAGCAAGAAAAATGAAGATATTGAACACAGCCATATCGTCGAAAAACCGTAACTGAGTTATTCCCCAAAGGCCGCGCAAGCGGCCTTTTTTTGCCTGCCTGTTTTGACCATCGCCCTGCTCTCACTCCGTCAACCCCTCAGACACAAGAGGGTTGATCTTGTTCCTGAAGAAGCGCACAATTAGTTATGTTATAACATAATAATTAGGTTTTGAATGAAAGCAAATATCCACCCGCACTACCGTACTGTAGCCTTTCACGATACCAGTGCTGATGAGTATTTTATGGTTGGCTCAACCATCCAGACAGACCGCACCATCGAACGGGACGGCGTAACCTATCCCTATGTCACGATTGATGTATCGTCAGCATCACACCCTTATTACACCGGGAAACAAAAAGAGTATGCCAAAGAAGGAAGCACGGCACGCTTTAGCAAGCGTTTTGGCCATTTTTTAAAATCGCGAAATATGTAATTTTCAGCGGGAGAAAGTATGCAGGTTCTCAGTTCATTACGTTCGGCAAAAACACGCCATAAAGATTGTAAGGTTGTAAGGTTGTAAGGTTGTAAGGTTGTAAGGTTGTAAGGTTGTAAGGTTGTAAGGTTGTAAGGTTGTAAGGTTGTAAGGTTGTAAGGTTGTAAGGTTGTTCGTCGGCACGGGCGGGTTTATGTTATTTGTAAGACAAATCCACGTTTTAAGGCCGTGCAAGGCGGAAAGAAAAAACGCTGATAATGACAGCAGCGCACCGTTCAAGCCCTAGACCTGCCCAGGGCTTTTTATTATATATCAATGCGTTAATAAAAGTCCATTCCCAACCTCTCACACAAGTAATTTCCTTTCTGCGCGTGATGATATTGCCCCCCAAGTAACCTTTATAAGATAATTTTCGCTCTAATTTGTAAGAGAATTTAATAAAGTAATATTATGAAACACAGTATCAACTATTATATATATCGGCTATACCGATCGTCTATCTGATTAAATAGGGTCAAAAACCTTACTTATTTTTTGCGATATTCTGTGATTCTTTTGCTATAGTTAGCGTATGGGTGATGCGGTATGTCGTGTAATCCGCACTCTCCATCAGGATAAATGTGAGCTTATTTCATCACTTAACCCAAGGAGTTACCAACTGTTGTCAGGGTTTTCTATTACGTTCCTTCAGCGTTGCAGGTTTCAAAGGCAGGCTGAGGTAATGTGGAATAACAGCATGACGGAGTGAACAATATGGATGAGTACTCACCGAAACATTATGATATTGCCCAACTCCGATTCTTGTGTGAAAATCTCTGTGACGAAAGCATCGCCACATTGGGGGATAGCAGTCATGGCTGGGTCAATGACCCAACATCTGCGATCAATCTCCAATTAAATGAATTGATTGAGCATATAGCTACATTTATTCTGACATTTAAAATAAAATACCCCGATGAAGACGAGCTTTCAAAACGGGTCGAGCAGTATTTAGATGACACCTATGCTTTGTTCAGTAACTATGGGATTAATGGTGCCGAACTGCAACGCTGGCAACGATCTAAAGCCACGTTATTAGGAATGTTCTCACAGGAGAACGTCTGTTCATCTGCTAAATCTTAAGCAATAGATGCTTTTATATTAATTAACCACCAGGTGCTGGTATTGTTTTGATAAAGGTCGCCATGAAAAAAATTGATTATTTGATGCGCTTACGCAAGTGTACAACGATTGACACGCTTGAACGCGTTATCGAGAAGAACAAGTATGAGTTGTCCAGCGATGAGCTGGAAATGTTTTATTCCGCCGCCGATCACCGGTTAGCTGAGCTAACGATGAACAAGCTTTACGACAAGGTCCCTACCGCCGTTTGGAAATACGTACGTTAAATCATTGTGCTTATACCTTGAATAATTGATTTTCAGCCAGGCAGCAAGTGATAAAATCCTGATGAACATACTCAAGTGAGCGATTCGGGCAAGTGTATGCAGCCAGCGCAGAAGCAAATTGAAGTATCACAGGTATATGCCTAAATGATTTAGGGTGAATATCTTACGCCAGCCTCATCGCTGGCGTTTGGTCACGTATTCAATGAGTGTATTGCTACATAGTCTGGCATGCAAAAAAGGTGTTTAAAACCAGCCTGAATGCATGAAGAGAACATAGAGCATGAATACTATTTTTATTGCGGAGCAACACATTGAATACGTGACCCTGGCGTTTTACTCTCTTCAAGCCATTTGCTTACGTAAATATCACAATTGTAAATCACATACATTGATCTCAATATAGATTTCTTATATTGCCTTTTTTTGGTGCAATTCTATTTTACTACCGTGAAATCCTTCTATTTATCCCAAAGCAACAATATCTTGTCACACTTACCGCCATCACGTTTTTGAGATAAAGACCGACAAAGCACGCTTATCTACATGCGCTTTAATACCAATAGAGCACATCATCAGCAATGGAATGTCATCAATAAACGTATTCAATACGCAGGACAGAATGAAGAGAATAAGAATAAAAAAGCGCGGAAAATAAAAAAGCAGTGAATATAAAGGGTCGAGGCCCTGCCAGCTACATCCCGGCACACACGTCTCCTACTGCGGCTGCTTCCTTCCGGACCTGACCGAGTCCACAGGGTAATGTTGCGGGAGAACCGACAGGGCCTCCATTGATTCGTTGGCTCTGCGTGGTACAGAGCGTGGGTATTATCGGGTATGCGCACCTCAATTGCAAGTTGACCGCAGCCGACCGTTGTTTTCTTATTCGATTTCAGTTTCTCGACCGGCGAAACACACGTTTGCAAGCCCGTGCACCTGTGCCACTATGTTGATTCGTCGTAATATTCACAGGAGAAGCGATGGAGCAGGATAACTTTCGCCAGCGCGTTTTTCATGTCGTAGCAGCCATCCCCTGGGGCAAGGTTACCACCTACGGGGAGGTGGCCCGTCTGGCGGGTTCCGCACGCGCTGCCCGCCAAGTCGGCGGCGTATTAAAAAAGCTGCCCGAAGGCAGCTCGCTTCCCTGGCATCGGGTAATAAATCGTCATGGTGAAATTTCGCTGACTGGCCCGGATTACATTCGCCAACGCGAAGCGCTCAGGGCCGAAGGGGTAACCTTTACGCGTCAGGGCAAGATCGATCTCACTCGCTATGGCTGGCAGGGCGAAACGCCCTGAGAGCCATGAGGTGTTATCCCTCAGTGTTTAACGGTGTATGGGCGCTGGGGGTCAATAAGCCGCCCTGCGAGTGCGTTGGCAGTGCCACTGACTCCACCGGAATCAACAGCAGATCCGCACGCGTCACACCGTTGGTGATCACAGCGGGAATGTCCTGCGTTGCCATCACCACGCGGTTATCGATGGTCACCGCTGCGCTAAGCAGAATACGCGCATTCGGCTGTACGTCGGCAGGGTTATACGGCAAGGAGAAGATAAATGGAGCCTGTTTCCCGTCCGTTCACGCCACTTTTTGCGCCAGCACGCGCGACGGCGCATCCGACACGCTGGCATCAGAAACGGTAACCGTTAAGGCTGCATTGGGCGGCAGTGCGATGCGCTGATGCAGATTAATGGTACCGCTGACCGCAGGCATGGCAAGCTGGGTTTGTGCAGCGGTCGGAGAATCGGTGACCGTTGTCGCTGCTGCTGCCGCGCCAGTCAACACGACAGATAACGTGATATCACCTAAGATATGCCATAATTTCATTGGCGAGTCTCCTTTCGTTATTGTCTGTAACGACGTCAGGCATTAGCTGCAATGCACAACAGAAACGTTTTGCGCTGCATGCTTACACTGACGCGATAATGAAAGTATGACCCACATTGGCCATTTGGCAGCGTTCAACATTCTGAATTTATCATTTTTCGAAAATGCCGATGCTGAAGCTTGATGACTTACCGTTATACGTTAACAACACTTATTTCCACCAAGGGAAAGCATCCATGAGCCATGCACTACAGCATCTTCTCGGCTTTGTTGAATAAATCAGAACTTGTAACGACTGTGCCCCATCGGGTCGATTGTTACGTGATGCGAATACTGTTCGGCATTCCTAATAGCGTGATCCGGTTAAGCGCTTTGACCATCGCCATGG
>NZ_JBPETA010000132.1:0-9476 GCF_051710365.1 Symbiopectobacterium sp.
CCTTGTTATAGGAGGGCCAGTTAGTGATTTTAAAATTTTGTTTTGCCATGGAGACCTGATTTTGAAACAACTATGGTGATCTGATCCGATGATTACCCAAACTTTCTATTTATTCAACAAAGCCTCGATGATTGTCATTCCGTTACTTGAGCATGGACAGGTGACGGGCACGCTAAAAATTTATTATCGCCATGCCCATAGAATTACTTACTCATTGCAGGTAATGGCTGTTGGTTTGTCGCAACTGATGTCAACCCAGATCGAGGTTTCGCGCACCGAGCAACTGCGTGATATGGCGAATAAGGCTGAACTGAGGGCCTTGCAGAGTAAAATTAACCCCCATTTTCTCTTTAATGCGTTGAATGCCATTTCATCGTCGATCCGTATTAATCCTGATACCGCGCGTCAGTTGGTGATCAATTTGTCGCGCTATCTGCGCTATAACCTTGAGTTGAACGATGACGCGTTGATTTATGTGAAAAAAGAGCTTTACCAGATTCGTGATTATATCGCCATTGAGCAGGCGCGCTTTGGTGCAAAGCTCACGGTGATTTACGACATTGATGACGATCTGTCCTATCAAATTCCCAGTCTGTTGATCCAGCCGCTGGTGGAAAATGCCATTGTGCACGGCATTCAACCCTGCCGTGGCAAGGGCACGGTGGTCATAGCAGTAAAAGATTTGGGAGAGCGATTGCGCGTGGCTGTCACCGATACCGGGCACGGTATCGATCAGCAAACGATTGAGCGCGTGGCGCGCAATGAAGTACCCGGTAATAAAATCGGTCTGCTTAACGTGCATCACCGTGTGCGATTGCTTTATGGCGATGGCCTGCACATCCGCAGATTGGAGCCGGGTACGGAAATTGTCTTTTACATCCCTCGCGTGGCTGACACTGCGCGTATGGTGCCGGAAAATAATGTGATGGCCACGCTGGTCGCAGGAAATAAGCGGTGAAAGCCATTATTGTTGAAGATGAGTTCCTGGCGCAGGAAGAACTTAATTATCTGATTCGCCAGCACAGCGATATTGAGATCGTGGCAACGTTTGACGATGGCATGGATGTGCTGAAATACCTGCAACACAACGACGTTGATGCCATTTTTCTTGATATCAACATTCCATCGCTTACTTAATGGAGTCTTCCTCGCGCAAAACATCAGCAAGTTTGCGCAAAAACCGTACATTATCTTTATCACCGCGTATAAGGAACATGCGGTCGAAGCCTTTGAAGTAGATGCGTTTGACTATATTCTCAAACCCTATCATGAGGCGCGCATCGTCACCATGCTGCAAAAGCTGGAAAATGCCTGGCAGTTACGGCAATCCGCTCCGACGCCAGAAAACACCAGCGCCGCTAATGCCCCGCGCATTGGACAACACACCATCAATCTGATGAAAGATGAGCGCATTATCGTTACCGACATCAATCAAATCTATTACGCTGCTGCGCAGGAAAAGGTGACGTTGGTCTATACGCGGCGTGAAACCTTTATCATGCCAATGAACATTACCGAGTTTTGTAGCCGGTTACCGGAAGAGGTGTTCTTCCGCTGCCATCGTTCTTACTGCGTCAACCTGACGAAAATCCGCGAAATCGTACCCTGGTTCAATAATACCTACATCCTGCGGTTGCACGAGTTGGAATTTGAAGTGCCCGTGAGCCGCAGTAAGGTAAAAACCTTTCGTGCATTGATGCTCCTGTAACGGCATTTCATTCCGTTCTGACGGCATCTCATTCCTGATTCGATCTTTTCACGTCACGCCGCTTGTAGACTGGCCCCAACACGTAAGCGGGTGGTCTAAGGTGCAGGTACCATGGCCCATTTTGCTTACCTTCTTTGATGTTCCCTCAGGGAACCGTTTTACTAAGAGGTCGGCCTATGAATGCCAAACCAACTCGTCGTGGCCAGATCGTACTGGGTACGATCATCGCGCAAATGGGGCTGGGGACTATTTACACCTGGAGTCTGTTTAACCAACCGCTGGTCGACATTTTCGGGTGGTCGCTCAGCGCCGTGGCAACGACGTTTTCCATCACCAGTTTCAGCCTGGCGTTTGCAACGCTGTTTGCCGGAAAATTTCAGGAACGCATTGGCATTCGGCGCTTAACGCTATGCGCCGGTATCGTGCTGGGTCTGGGATTAATGGCCAGTTCAGGAGTGACCTCCTTGCTGGGAATGTACTTGCTGATGGGCGTTGTGGTTGGCTTTGCCGATGGCACCGCGTATATCACCACGCTGTCCAACCTGATCAAATGGTTCCCTGAACGCAAAGGGCTGATTGCCGGTGTTTCTGTCGGGGCATTTGGTACCGGAAGCTTGGTATTTAAATATATCAACAGCTTTCTGATCGCAGAATAGGCGCATCTCATGCCTTTTTCTATTGGGGGATGATGGCAATGATCATGATCGGACTGGGTAGCACCTTGCTGAAAGAGCCGCCGACACATGCTGCCAATGGAAAAACGGCAATCACCTACGGTACGCGTGATTTTACTTTGGGCGAAATGCTGGGGACCAAAGAAGCCTATCTGCTGTTTGTGATTTTCTTTACGGCGTGCATGAGCGGTTTGTACCTGATTGGCGTGGTAAAGGATATCGGTGTGGAAATGGCGGGTATGGACAAACAAATGGCGGCTAACGCCGTGTCGGCCATCGCTATTTTCAATACGGTAGGGTGTATTGTGTTGGGTGCAATGTCAGATAAAGTCGGCCGCCTGCGCGTTGTCAGCGGGGCGCTGCTGGTTACTGCATTGGCTGTGACGGTTATGGACTTCCTGCCACTATCGCCAGTGTTGTTTTTTATCTGTGTCAGCGCCATTGCCTTTTGCTTTGGCGGCAATATCACCGTGTTCCCGGCCATTGTCGGCGACTTCTTCGGTCTGAAACATCACAGTAAAAACTATGGCGTCATTTATCAGGGATTTGGTATCGGTGCGTTGTCTGGCTCTTTCATAGCGGCACGGCTGGGCGGTTTTCACGCTACCTTTATTGCGATCGCAGTATTGTCAGCTCTGTCACTGCTGATTGCGTTGTGGATTAAACCGCCCAAGCACATCCGCACGCAACCCGAGATGCCTGCGACAGTGGCGCATGCCCGCGGATAATACGCTGTACTAACGACATAAATGCCTTATTATGCAGAGCCCCTGGGTTTTTACCCGGGGGCTTTTTTATGGCGCAGGTTCACGGGTATGATTCCGGCGCAATTACAGGCCGAACGACTGTGCGGCGTGTCGCTACGGGCCAGGTTATTGCAAAATGTAAAGTTATGTCGTTTTAGCGATAGGAAGATTAAGAATGCTTGAAAACGGCGTGATAACCCATACCATCGTGTTGTGAGTGATGTTAATCCCTTTAGAGAGGAAATCAGACTGTTATGATGCGTATTGCGCTTTTCCTGATCACCAACCTGGCGGTGATGTTGGTATTCGGGCTGGTTCTCAGCCTGACGGGAATTCGGTCCAGCAGTGTCCAGGGGCTTATGATCATGGCTGGCCTGTTTGGCTTTGGTGGTGCGTTCGTTTCACTGCTGATGTCCAAATGGATGGCGCTACGCTCGGTGGGCGGTGAAGTGATCGAACAACCGCGTAATGAAACCGAGCGTTGGTTGCTTGAAACCGTGCGGGTACAATCGCAGCAGGCTGGCATTGCGATGCCGCAGGTCGCTATTTATCACGCTCCCGATATCAATGCCTTCGCGACGGGTGCACGACGTGATGCGTCGCTGGTGGCCGTGAGCACCGGTTTGCTGCAAAACATGAGCCGTGATGAAGCAGAAGCGGTCATTGCCCACGAAATCAGCCACGTGGCGAACGGTGATATGGTCACCATGACGCTGATTCAAGGCATAGTGAACACCTTTGTTATCTTCATCTCGCGTCTGATCGCGCAGGTGGCATCCGGTTTCCTTTCTGGCAACCGCGACGACGGTGAAAGCAGCAACGGTAACCCGCTGGTCTATTTTGCCGTGGCAACGGTGCTGGAATTGGTGTTTGGTATTCTGGCCAGCATCATTACCATGTGGTTCTCGCGTTACCGCGAGTTCCATGCGGATGCCGGATCGGCGAAACTGGTGGGCCGCGAGAAGATGATTGCCGCGTTGCAGCGTTTGAAAACCAGCTACGAGCCGCAGGAAGAAGGCAGCATGATGGCGTTTTGTATCAACGGTAAATCAAAATCTTTCAGTGAGTTATTTATGTCGCACCCGCCGTTGGATAAACGCATTGAAGCGCTGCGCAGCGGTGCTTATCTGAAATAAAACTTCCGCAAAAACAAACCATTCCACAACAGGGAGTCCATTACGGGCTCCCTGTCTGCAATAACGTGTTATCCTCTATACCTCTGTCTTGATAGCATAAATTTCTTTTTTACTGGGAAAACAGGGGATGAAAATCAGGAGAATGTTTCATAAAATAAAACCGTGATCACGGAAAAATGAAACATTGTTTCTATAATGCTGGTATTACAGATCTATCGCATCAGGGTGGCGGTGAGTCGCAAGACTTGTGTCATCTGCTGGTGCTAGCCGTATTCTTTTCGATATGTTCTAAGGATTTACGATGGCCAAAGGCAAAAAGATTCCCCTCTCGTTTCATACCTATCAAGACGCAGCAACCGGCACCGAAGTGGTGCGTTTAACGCCTCCCGATGTTATTTGCCATCGCAACTATTTCTACCAGAAGTGCTTCTCCAATGATGGAAGCAAACTGTTGTTCGGCGGCGCATTCGATGGCCCCTGGAACTACTACCTGCTGGATCTGAACACGCTGGAAGAAACCACGATTTATCAAGTACCGGATGAGTGGGTAGGTTACGGTACCTGGGTTGCCAACTCCGATTGCACCAAGATGGTGGGGATCGAGATCAAGAAAGAAGACTGGCAGCCGCTGACCGACTGGAAAAAATTCCAGGAGTTCTATTTCACCAATCCGTGCTGCCGCCTGATCCGTATCGATCTGAAAACCGGCGAAGCGCAGACCATTCTGCAAGAAAAACGCTGGCTGGGTCACCCGATCTATCGCCCTGGTGACGACAACACTGTAGCGTTCTGTCATGAAGGTCCCCATGACCTGGTTGATGCCCGTATGTGGTTCATCAATGAAGACGGCAGCAACATGCGTAAAGTCAAAGAGCATGCGGAAGGTGAAAGCTGCACGCACGAATTCTGGGTGCCGGATGGCTCTGCCATGATCTATGTGTCTTACCTGAAAGATGACACCAACCGTTATATCCGCAGCATCAACCCGGTTACGCTGGAAGATACGCAACTGCGCGTTATGCCGCCATGTTCTCACCTGATGAGTAACTATGACGGTACACTCCTAGTAGGTGACGGTTCCGATGCACCGGTTGATGTACAAGATGACGGTGGTTACAAAATCGAAAACGATCCGTTCCTGTATGTGTTTAACCGGCAAACCGGCAAAGAGCACCGCGTTGCACAGCACAACACCTTGTGGAAAGTGTTGGAAGGCGATCGCCAGGTAACGCACCCGCATCCGTCCTTTACGCCGGACAATAAACGCATCCTGTTTACCTCGGATGTGGATGGCAAACCAGCCCTTTACCTTGCCGCCGTACCTGATTCAGTTTGGAAGTAACCCCAGAACCACATCCCGGCAACGGAATGGGGCTTCTTCTATTCGTCACTGAGTTCTCGGTGACGAATAGAAGAAGCCCTGAATATTTCGCGTTGCAGTAAGGTCGTCAGCAAACGAGTGAGGTCCGATAAGCTTATAGAGATAAGTGATTCGGGCAAGCGAGCGTCGCTAACGCCACCGTAATGTGAAGTGCGACGGGTATAATAACTTTAATAATAAGCAAGTCCCTTGATTATCGTTATTGTTCCATTGCCATAATTAGCGTGTTCCCTTTATACTAAAACCATCGTTCTATTTTTTTTAAAACAAAAAAACTGAGTAGGGTACCCAAAAAAATGGCTATTGCAGATTTAGATAAACAGCCCGATTCCGTGTCGTCCGTTTTGAAAGTTTTTGGTATTTTGCAGGCATTAGGTGAGGAAAGAGAGATCGGTATTACGGAACTCTCTCAGCGCGTCATGATGTCTAAAAGTACAGTGTACCGATTTTTGCAGACGATGAAGTCCTTGGGATATGTCGCGCAGGAAGGCGAATCCGAGAAGTATTCGTTAACGCTTAAGTTGTTCGAACTGGGCGCCAAGGCGTTGCAAAACGTAGATTTGATTCGTAGTGCGGATATTCAGATGCGCGAATTGTCCGCGCTGACGAAAGAAACTATCCACCTCGGTGCGTTGGATGAAGATGGTATCGTTTATATTCACAAGATCGATTCCATGTACAACCTGCGCATGTATTCCCGCATTGGTCGTCGCAACCCGCTGCACAGTACCGCCATTGGTAAAGTGTTGCTGGCATGGCGCGATCGTGACGAAGTGGTTGAAATTCTGAGTAAAGTGGAATTTACCCGCAGCACGCCGCATACTGTGGGTAGCGCTGAAGAGTTGTTGCCTCTGCTCGATACCGTACGCCAGCAAGGGTATGGGGAAGATAAGGAAGAACAGGAAGAAGGCTTGCGCTGCATTGCTGTGCCCGTCTTTGACCGTTTCGGCGTGGTGATTGCCGGATTGAGTATTTCATTCCCTACCATTCGCTTTGCTGAAGAGAGCATGCACGAATATGTTGCCATGTTGCATCACGCAGCAAAAAACATCTCCGAGCAGATGGGTTATCACGATTATCCGTTCTGAATCGTCTTTCGCTGAACAAACGATTGCTTCTCAAAAAGCCTGCCTGACGGTGGGTTTTTTAACATCTGGAGGATGAGAATAATGGCTGAGCATGTGAACCGCTATGGGCAACCTGTCGGCGAAGCGCTTCCTTTATGGTCAGCGCGGGCGTTCCCAAGGCGTATTACGCTCACCGGGTGTTTTTGTCGGCTTGAACCATTAAGTGTGGCACGGCATGCCGATGCGCTTTATGCCGCCTACGCCGACGCGCCGGATGGCCGCGATTGGACCTATATGTTTGTCGGCCCGTTTCGTGACAAGGATGAGTACCGTGCTTATCTGACCGCGGTAGAACAGCAGCAGGATACACAATGTTATGTGGTTATCGACACACGCACCGATAACGCGGTGGGCACATTCTCGTTGATGCGCGTTGATGTGAACAACGGCGTTATCGAAGTCGGTTCTGTCGCTTTTTCCTCTGCATTAAAGCGCACTCCACTTGCGACAGAAGCGCATTTTTTGCTGATGGGCTATGTGTTCGAACAACTGCACTATCGTCGCTATGAGTGGAAGTGCGATAGCCTGAATGCACCGTCGCGTCGTGCCGCTCTGCGTTTGGGTTTTACCTTTGAGGGGGTTTTCCGTCAGGCTGTCATTTATAAAGGGCGGACGCGTGACACTGCCTGGTTTTCGCTGTTGGATACCGAATGGCCACAACGCAAGCTGGATTTTCTCGATTGGCTTGCACAGGATAACTTCGATGCTGAAGGAAAACAGAACCAATCGCTCGCCGCTATCAGGCAGTCTCGGCTGAAAGAGGGTTCATGAGCAGGATGTAATAGGCGTGGGCGGCTACGAAGTGATAGTATGACCCGGATATGCTTGGGTTGAGAGTATGAGTTGGGGTTGTTGTGAATATTTTACAGATTGTTTTTATCATGTTGATGGTGCTGTTTGCCGCGCTGGTATGGTTTTTTGTTAATCGCGCCAGTGTCCGTGCCAATGAAAAGATCCGCTTGCTGCAAGAAATTTTGGAACAGCAACGTATTCAAACCGCGTTGCTTCAGTCGTTAGCGCCTGCCACTGCGGATGTGACGCCATCTGAGCCTGAAACTGTGTTGCACCCATCGGCCGCACCCGCACCAGAATTTGATGCGTTCAACGTTATTCCCGAGCGCTAAGGCTGATTGTAATAGCTTGGGCGCTCGTCTGCATTGCTTCTACATAGCGCACGTAACCAACGTGATGACGTGCGTACAATAATCAAAAACAGCAAATGGAAAAGTGAATACAACATGGCGGTAGAGAGTGAGCTGGTATTAAAACGGGGATTAAAGAATCGCCATATTCAACTAATCGCCTTAGGCGGTGCGATAGGGACGGGGCTGTTTTTAGGGATCTCGCAGACCATTCAGATGGCGGGACCTTCTGTGCTGTTGGGATACGGTGTCGCGGGCATTATTGCTTTTCTGATCATGCGCCAGTTGGGCGAAATGGTGGTTGAAGAGCAGGTTGCAGGGTCGTTCAGCCACTTTGCCTATAAATATTGGGGCAGCTTTGCCGGTTTCCTCGCAGGTTGGAACTACTGGGCAATGTTTATCCTGGTGGGCATGGCTGAACTCACTGCCGTCGGGATCTACATTCAATATTGGTGGCCTGATGTGCCCACGTGGGTATCGGCGGCGGTATTTTTTATACTGATCAATGCCATCAACCTTGTGAATGTGAAAGTATATGGTGAAACCGAATTCTGGTTCGCCATCATCAAAGTCCTGGCGATCCTTGGCATGATTGGATTTGGTGCCTGGTTACTGCTAAGCGGGCAGGGTGGAGAGCAGGCTACGGTACGCAACCTGTGGCAAAATGGCGGCTTCTTCCCGCACGGCGTCAATAGCCTGGTGATGGCGATGGCGGTGATCATGTTCTCTTTCGGTGGATTGGAACTGGTCGGTATCACTGCCGCTGAGGCAGCCGAACCTAAGCGTTCCATCCCACAAGCGACTAATCAGGTCGTTTATCGCATTCTGATCTTTTATATTGGCTCGCTCGGTATTCTGCTGTCGCTCTATCCATGGCAGAACGTGGTCAGCGGCGGCAGCCCGTTTGTGATGATTTTCCATGCGCTGGACAGTAACGCTATCGCCAATGTGCTGAATCTGGTGGTGTTGACCGCGGCATTGTCGGTATACAACAGTGGGGTCTACTGCAACAGCCGCATGTTATTTGGCCTCGCAACTCAGGGGAATGCACCGCGCTGGTTGTCTCGCGTCAATGGGCGCGGTGTACCGGTCCGGTCCATTGCACTTTCTGCGCTGGCGACCTCAATTGGTGTGCTGATTAACTATGTGATGCCCGGCAAGGCCTTTGAGCTCCTGATGGCGTTGGTGGTACCAACGCTGGTGATTAACTGGATCATGATTTGTGTAGCGCATCTGCGTTTTCGTCGCGCGATGGACCAGCGCGGTGTAGTGACCCATTTCAAGGCGATTTTCTATCCATATGGCAACTACCTGTGTTTGCTTTTCCTGGCAGCCATTCTGGTCATCATGCTAATGACCCCAGGTATCCGGATTTCTGTGTTGTTGATCACGGTTTGGGTGGGCGTTATCTGGTTGGGTTTTTACCTGTCTCAGCGGGCTTTGTTGAATAAATAGATTTTATGCTGGCAGCCAAGTGAAACGACGGATCCTCGCAACGCAAAATCGGCTTTGTTGAATAAATAGAAAGTTTGGGTAATCATCGGATCAGATCACCATAGTTG
>NZ_JBPETA010000133.1:0-9461 GCF_051710365.1 Symbiopectobacterium sp.
GCCAATGGCAACATTACTTGATGGTAAACGGGTCTGGGCAGAAAAAAATCTGAACCAGATTTAATCTGACAGACACCTGTATAAATAACCGGTAACTGTCAGATCAGGTCTGAGCTAGTACATATCATACAATAACACTATGCCACACTAGAAAGTAGGGGTATTGATATTTTTGGATACAGACAGCGCAAGATCTCAACAAAGTCGCGCTTACTGGAATCAGTTTTTTTTAACTCTGACACTAAATTTTCGAAAACATCTTCAATTTTATCCCCCCCCGTCAAGCCTAGCTTTATATACTTTACATTTTTATCAGAATAAATATTTCGATCATCACCTGAAGATGCACTCAGCACAAACTCACGTCCACATGATGTTGCAACGCCCAATACAATATGTTCTCGACTAGAGAACATATTTTTCTTACTCAAAAAAGTGAACGTTGTATAGCCAGGAACATGTTCCTCCCTGAGCTTTACACCAATATTTTTTTTATTAAAAATAACAGGGTGCGTTATTTTATTGGCTTGAATAATATGACTTCCAAGCTCCTTATCCTTCATGGCATTTTCGCTTTTCTGCTTAAGGTAAGTAGCCACATCAATCAGCGCATCTTCTTTATAACTATAATGATCTTTATGAGAAATAATATCCTGAACAAGCGTTTCTTTTATCTCTTTAAAGCTTTTATAAATGTATGCCTTTTTTTCATTATATTTACCAACGTGTAAAGCCCTTGGTTTTTTTTCTTCTATTACAGTGCAATAGCCACTCGAGTTACATCTCTCCGTAAATACAATCTCATTTCCATTTGAAAGTGAAATTCTTATTTTTTTCTCTTCATAGGCAGACTCATCCAAACGTTCAATACTGTTTAACAATGTCGTGGTTATTGATAAAACATCAGTTCTTACTTTATTCTGTCTGTAATCTTCTAATAATTTTATAACAACATAGATTACACCGAGAGTAACAATCGCTAATAGAACCCTTCCTTCATAGCTAAAGTTAACACTATTTTCTGGTGATAAAATGGCATCATTAATAATGCTATGCTCACTGGTTTTGTAATAATTCAGATCAGCGTTGAGTCCGGTTTGCAAAGATAAAATTGTATTCATGCACCCTCTATATTGATGACATTCACTATTTCATACAATGTACCCTTACACCGTAGCGACACCATCAGCTAATTACCTCAATAAAAAAGGGTTTGGCCATTGGCTAAACCCTTCGTAACTAAAAGCTTTTGGATGTCGCGTTAGCGAAATCTTAGTTAAGACGCTCTTTGATACGAGCAGACTTACCAGTGCGCTCACGCAGGTAATACAGTTTAGCCTGGCGTACTGCACCACGACGTTTCACAGTGATGCTGTCAACAACCGGAGAGTGAGTCTGGAATACACGCTCTACGCCTTCGCCGTTAGAAATTTTGCGAACAGTGAATGCAGAGTGCAGACCGCGGTTACGAATAGCGATAACCACGCCCTCGAATGCCTGCAGACGTTTTTTGCTACCTTCAACGACCCATACCTTCACTTCAACGGAATCACCCGGACGAAATGCAGGTACGTCCTGTTTCATCTGCTCTTGTTCAAGCTGCTTAATAATGTTGCTCATAATATGTCTCTTACCCTAGGTAAACTGATACATGGGTACGCGCACCGAAATGCAACGCCCTAATCCTCTCGTTGCTCGGACTGATGTTCACGCTGGAACTCAGTCAGCAACGCCGTTTGCTCGTCAGTCAGAGCTAGGCTTTTCAGAAGTTCAGGTCTTCTAAGCCAGGTTCGGCCAAGCGACTGCTTTAATCGCCAGCGACGTATTTCAGCATGGTTTCCCGACAGTAACACCGGGGGAACCTCCACGCCTTCCAGCACTTCAGGACGAGTGAAGTGCGGACAATCCAACAGCCCATCCGCAAAGGAGTCCTCTTCCGCAGAAGATTCATGCCCCAGCACGCCGGGAATAAAACGAGATACCGAGTCGATAAGCACCATTGCAGGCAACTCACCGCCACTGAGAACGTAATCCCCGATTGACCATTCTTCATCAATTTCGGTTCTGATTACGCGCTCGTCAATCCCTTCATACCGGCCACACACCAGAATCAGTTTCTGATGCGTTGCGAGCTGCCGTACGCCCTGTTGATCCAGCTTACGGCCCTGCGGTGATAAATAAATCACCCTGGCACCGTCGCCTGCCGCGGCCTTTGCTTCATGAATGGCATCCCGCAAGGGTTGCACCATCATCAGCATACCGGGGCCGCCACCATAAGGGCGATCGTCCACGGTACGGTGCCGATCGTAGGTGAAATCACGAGGATTCCAACACGTTACGTTCAGCAGGCCATTTTTTACTGCCCGACCAGTGACTCCATAATCAACCACTGCGCGAAACATCTCTGGAAACAGGCTAATCACCCCAATCCACATTTTTTCGTTCCACTCAGTTCGTTCGTTTGATTCAGAGCTCAAAAACTCGGGTCCCAATCTACTTCAATCGTTTTCGTAGAAAGGTCTACGTGCTTGATAACCTGTCCGGTCAGAAACGGAATCAACCGTTCCTTCGCGCCGAAGGCATCTTTCAGGTTAGCTTTGACCACCAGCACATCATTAGAACCGGTTTCCATCATATCTATGACTTTGCCCAGCTGATATCCCGCAGATGTAATGACTTCGCAGCCAAAAAGATCCTTCCAGTAATAATCACCTTCCTCCAAATCAGGAAGCTGTGCAGAATCTACAACGATCTCAGCGTTCGTTAATAAATTTGCCGCATCGCGATCATCAACACCTTTTACTTTGATGATCAGATCCTGATTGTGGTGTTTCCAGCTTTCGATCTCGACAATCTGCCAAGATCCCTGAGACTGGATATACCAAGGCTGGTAATCAAAAATGCTTTCGGTTTCTTCGGTGGAGGAAAACACTCTGAGCCAACCCCGAATACCATACGTTGACCCCATTTTTCCCATCACGATGGGATTAACAGGGGATGACGGGTTAAGTTGCTTGCTCATTGTCACCACCGCAGCAGATTACGCAGCTTTTTTTAGCATCTTTGATCAGCGCAGAAACGCGATCAGAGATAGTTGCACCTTGGCCAACCCAATGTGCAATACGGTCCAGATCCAGACGCAGAGCTTCGGCTTTACCGGCTGCGATCGGGTTGAAGAAACCGACGCGCTCGATGAAACGACCGTCGCGTGCATTGCGGCTGTCAGTCACGACGACTTGATAGAACGGGCGTTTTTTCGCGCCGCCACGTGCCAAACGAATTGTTACCATAACATCCTCTTTAGTTAATAAAACAGCCGGGCCCCATCGAGGAACGGGGCCCGGGTGTCATATAAAAAGCCCGAAAATTTTACTCATTTTGGCGCAAAAAGCAATCTAAAGCGTCAACTTGCGCTGCCAAGAGCAAAAAAATCGCTCTTAACGCCCCGGGAAACCCGGCGGCATCATGCCTTTCATGCTACGCATCATTTTTGCCATACCGCCATTTTTCATCTTTTTCATCATACGCTGCATGTCGTCAAACTGCTTTAACAAACGGTTGACGTCTTGCACCTGCATGCCTGACCCGGTGGCGATACGACGCTTGCGTGACCCTTTGATGATTTCCGGCTTGGCACGTTCCTGCTGCGTCATCGAGTTGATGATGGCTTCCATACGCACCAGCACCTTGTCATCCATTTGAGATTTCACGTTGTCCGGCAACTGTCCCACGCCCGGCAGCTTGCTCATCATGCTGGCCATGCCGCCCATGTTACGCATCTGCTTAAGCTGATCGAGGAAGTCGGTTAAATCAAAGCCATCCCCCTTCTTCAGCTTTTTCGCCAGTTTTTCCGCCTGAGAGCGGTCAACCTTGCTTTCAATATCTTCGATCAGGGAAAGCACATCCCCCATACCGAGAATACGCGACGCAATACGTTCGGGATGGAACGGTTCCAAGGCTTCTGTCTTTTCGCCAACGCCGAGGAATTTGATCGGTTTGCCGGTAATATGACGAATTGACAGCGCCGCACCGCCGCGCGCATCACCATCAATTTTAGTCAAAATCACACCGGTAAGCGGCAGTGCCTCATTAAAGGCTTTTGCGGTATTGGCCGCATCCTGACCGGTCATGGCGTCAACCACAAACAGTGTTTCAACAGGCTTGATGGCCGCATGCACCTGCTTGATTTCATCCATCATCGCTTCGTCAACGTGCAGACGGCCGGCCGTATCCACCAGCAGCACATCGTAAAACTTCAGTTTGGCGTGTTGCAGCGCGCGGTTAACGATATCAAGCGGTTTTTCGTGCGCGTCGGAGGGGAAGAAATCCACCTCGACCGTTTGAGCCAGGGTTTCCAACTGTTTGATCGCCGCAGGGCGGTATACGTCCGCGGAAACCACCAGCACTTTCTTCTTGTGCTTCTCACGCAGGAACTTGCCCAACTTACCCACACTGGTGGTTTTACCCGCCCCTTGCAAACCAGCCATCAACACCACGGCCGGCGGTTGAGCTGCCAGATTCAGGGCTTCGTTGGTTTCTCCCATCGCAGCAACAAGTTCGTTTTTGACGATCTTGATGAATTCCTGGCCCGGCGACAGGCTTTTGTTTACCTCATGCCCGACGGCACTTTCCTTGACCCGGCTGATAAAATCACGCACCACAGGGAGCGCCACATCGGCTTCAAGTAAGGCCATACGCACTTCGCGCAGGGTGTCTTTGATGTTGTCTTCAGTCAACCGTCCGCGGCCACTGATGTTGCGCAATGTGCGCGAGAGTCTGTCAGTTAAGTTATCAAACATTATCTTGATCTTGTGCTCAACGAAAGGCGGGCCGCATACGCGACACTCTGGACAAATATGGCTGATTATACCATGAAAGACGAAACGATTGCTGTGAAGCGCGACGATAACCGGTTGGTGCGTGACGAGACAACCGCTATACTGGCACTCCCTATCACTTCAGCAGCCGCTCAATGTGTTGATCACTATGCCACTCTTTGCCATTACAGCGTTAGTCGCCTATTCAATCAGCCTGGGACTGATTATTCCTGGCCTATTGCGCAAACAGAGTGCCTACCGCCGGTTGGCGATGATCTCTGCGACTGTGGCCCTGATCTGCCACGCCATTACGCTCTATCACCGCATTTTTGATGTGCAAACCGGGCAAAATCTTAGCCTGTTGAATATCGGGTCTACCATCAGCTTGATGATATGCACCGTGATGACGGTTGTTGCATCGCGCAATCGTGGCTGGTTTCTGTTGCCTATCGTTTACGCGTTTGCGCTTATTAATCTGGCCTTTGCCAGCTTTTTGCCCGGCGAGTTTATAACGCATCTGGAAAAAACGCTGGGGCTGCTGTTCCATATCGGGCTGGCGTTGTTCTCTTATGCCACCCTGATTATTGCCGCGCTCTATGCGCTGCAATTAGCACTGATCGATTATCTGCTCAAAAACAAAAAGTTGAGCATAGTTTCAGAAATGCCGCCGCTGTTGAGCATTGAGCGCAAGATGTTTCATGTCACGCAAATTGGCGTCATCCTGCTGACGATGACGTTGTGCAGCGGTTTGTTTTACATGGATAACATCATCGAGAACAAAGAGAATCTTCACAAGGCGCTGTTCTCCCTGTTTTCCTGGTTCAACTATATTCTGCTGCTGTGGGGGCATTACCATGAAGGGTGGCGCGGACGCCGCGTGGTATGGTTCAGCATGGTGGGCACACTGTTACTGACGCTGGCCTACTTCGGCAGTCGTGTTATCCAGCACTTTGTTGCACAGTAATACGCTTCATCTGTGACGATATGCAAACAAAAAAGGCACCTGGTGAAGGGTGCCTTTTTTGTTTTTTTAGATATGCAATTCTGCCAGTTTATCTTTCGGTAACGCCAGATCGTCGTTCTGGTTGACGCCAATCGGATGCGCCAGAATATGGCGTGCAATGTCCTGAGCCTCTTCCAGAGAGTGCATCTCATAGGTGCCGCACTGGAACTCGTTCAGCTCAGGGATTTTGCGTTGATCGGTCACTTTGAGCACATCCTCCATCGCCGCGCTCCAGGCTTTAGCCACGCGTTGCTCTGCCGGTGTGCCAATCAGGCTCATGTAGAATCCCGTGCGGCAGCCCATCGGAGAAATATCGATAATTTCAACGCCATCACCGTTGAGATGGTTGCGCATGAAACCGGCAAACAGGTGCTCCAGCGTATGAATACCGCGCTCCGGCATCACCTCTTTATTCGGGCGACAGAAACGCAGATCGAACACGGTAATGGTGTCGCCATGAGGGGTTGTCATGGTTTTAGCCACTCGAACCGCCGGTGCTGCCATGCGGGTATGGTCTACGGTGAAGCTATCTAATAACGGCATGTTGCCACCTCCTCATAAAAAAATGACTTTTTTCATCTTTCCAAGAAACTTTTTGGTTCCCAACGAGTCTGACTCTATGAAAGACGCGCATTTATTATCATCATCCCTATTTCTCAGAGAGGTTTTTCGGCCACGGCTTATACCGTGGCCTTTTCTTTATCTACTGTCCGCTCAAGCCTGAGTCGCAGCCAGATAGGCCTCGAACGACAGCGTATCTTGCGCTTCCAGCGCACGCTGTTTTTGCCAGGCGCGTTCACTCTCGGCAACAAACTGCGCCTCCGTCAACACCGCTAAAGGCTCTTGACTGAGTTGCTCACGATAATGGTCTGCCAACGTCAAGCCAAGATTACCGCAGCCCTGCGCTTTCAATAGCGGCAACAGACGCCCGGAGAACGTGTTTTCCGGTTTATCGAACCCTACGCTCAGTTCGTCGCAGACCTGCTGATAATAGGGCTGTTCATGTTCTCTATCCAGCACTTCTGCCACGCGGCGCAGATCGCGGAACAAGGCATGTCCGACATCGGCCAATGGCTGCTGCCGCGTTTCACTTCCCATACCGACGGTCAACCCCGGTTTACGCCCTTCCAGAATAATACGGTTCCAGTTTTTACGGGTACATTGCAGTTCTGCACTATCCATTTCCGGCGCATCAGCCAGTGCGCACCAGATCAGGAACAGATCGAGGAAACGCACCTGCTCGGCGCTGACCCCTGACGGCGTGAAGGGATTGATATCCAGTGAGCGTACTTCAATATACTCAATGCCGCCGCGCATCAGCGCATCAGAGGGCGTTTCGCCACTGCGAGTTACACGTTTAGGACGGATCGGCGCATACAGCTCATTTTCGATCTGCAACACGTTGGTATTGAGCTGCAAGTAGCGATCGCCTTGTTTAACCCCCATCGCGGCATATTCCGCTGACGGCGTTTTAATCGCACGCTTCAGCGCTGCCACATATCCATCCAGCGTATTAAACGTGATGCCCAGATTGCTCTGTGATTTGTTGGTGTAGCCCAGATCGCTCAAACGCAACGAGGTCGCGTAGGGAAGATAATAGAGCCCGTTTTCGCCACGTTCAAACGGCAATGCCGTTTCACGCCCCTGCAAAAAAGAAGAGCAGATGGCGGGCGATGCGCCAAACAGATAAGGAATCATCCATCCGAAACGGTAGTAGTTACGGATCAAACGAAAATAACCGGCGGATATCTCCTGCTTACCACTTTCAGCGTCAGCCACGCCCGCCCGCACTTGCCAGAATGCCAGCGGCAGTGAAAAGTTGTAATGCACGCCGGAAATGGTCTGCATCAACGCCCTATAGCGGTTTTTCAACCCCTCACGGTAGAGCGTTTTAAACCGGCCAACGTTCGATGTGCCGTACTGAGCCAGCTCGATATTTGTCTCATCGGGAATAAAACACGGCATGCTAAACGGCCATAACCGCTCAGAACCGATGTTACGCGCGACATAGCGGTGAATGTCCTGTAAGAATGCCAACAGGTGATCGACGTCCCGATCAACAGGCGTAATAAATTCTAATAAGGATTCTGCGAAATCCGTTGTGATCCAGGGATGGGTTAATGCCGCCCCTAAATTTTCTGGGTGCCCTGTCTGTGCCAAATGTCCATTGGGCTGTACGCGTAACGTTTCGCGTTCAATACCGCGTTGAATCCCCTTCACCGCATCAGGGTGATGTTCAAGCCAGGTCAACGCTTGTGATATATCCGGTATCAAATCGACCTCCCGCTGTTAGATGTAATGATTGTTCGCATAATGAAATCGTATCATCTCTACTAAAATACAGTGCTACACGTTATGACCACAAAGTCATTCCTTGTAATGCCACGATGGCCACCACGATATAACGCAGCGCTTTCCCGATACAGATAAAAAGCGTGGAGTACAACCACGGCATGCGCAGCCATCCCGCTGCTACGCATAGCACGTCGCCAATAATCGGTACCCAACTCAACAAAAGCGCCGCCAGACCATAACGCTGCAACCAGCGTAGCGCCGTCAACGTGCCGGTACGCGGTTTTGGCTGTGGCAGAATACGCCCCAGCACCAGATTGGTCATACCGCCCAGCGTATTGCCTATTGTTGCCACGACAATCAGCGGCACCGCGCCAGTAACCTTCGCCACAATAAAGAGACCAGCAGCACTTCAGAGCTGCCGGGTAATAATGTCGCGCTGAGAAAACTACTCCAGAAGAGAGAAACCAGTCCCCAGAAGGCACTCACAGCGTGCGCACATCGACAACAGCCATGTTTGCGCGCTGCGCTGCCTGAATGCCAAAATCCGCATCTTCAAATACGACGCAGGTTTCAGGCTCTACCCGCATGAGCTGGGCGCAGCGCAGGAAGGTGTCAGGAAACGGTTTATGATGCAGTACATCCTCCGCGCCGACAATACCAACAAAGTAGTCGCGCAAGCCAAGATGACGTAGCAGCCTGTCAGCCAGATGACGTGGGCTACCGGTGCCAACCGCCATAGGTCGACGTCCCTGATACGCTTTCACCACGTCAATCAAGGGCAGCGGCTTAACCGTATCAAACAGCATCTCTTCCACCAGCGCCAGCTTTTCAGTCGCCAGCGCCTTTGGGTCCATATCCACGTTATGCCGAGCCAGGATCACCGCTGCGATTTTCTCAATGGGAGCCCCATTGTACGCCACCATTTCTTGAGCATCATAGGTCATACCGTACTTGCCCAGAATGTTATGCCAGGCGGCGCGGTGTGTGGGCTCAGTATCGAGGATGGTGCCATCCATATCAAAAATAAGACCTTGATAACGATCGTACATCGTGACTCCGTGAATAGCGCAAAAGAGCCGTTACTTTAGCGCAAAGTCAAAATGATGTCGCTGGTTCAATAAAACCACAAAAAGCAAGGTTATCGGTGTATAAGCGGTTAGCAAGGGTGAATCAGCCGAGTGCAGGTAACGCTGGGGATAAAATCAAAGGGAAAGTATGGGATGTACTAGCTCAGACCTGATCTGACAGTTACCGGTTATTTATACAGGTGTCTGTCAGATTAAATCTGGTTCAGATTTTTTTCTGCCCAGACCCGTTTACCATCAAGTAATGTTGCCATTGGCGTG
>NZ_JBPETA010000134.1:0-9407 GCF_051710365.1 Symbiopectobacterium sp.
ACGGATCCTAGCAACGCAAAATCATGCAGTTAGGCCTCATGAGAAAACTGTACACCTGAGATGACAAGCATTTTCAACCAAAACTGGCATGGAAAAACAGCATGATTACCTATTATTCAACAAAGCCCCTTCACCGGGGAAATAGCGTGACGATAACAATTAGATTGGCAGTGCGCGATTGGGACTATTTTACTCTACTTGCTTTGGGCGACATCAAACCAAAACACTTTACATTGATGATCGACCGTGTAGAGGCGTTGCCCCAAAATTTGGCCAACAGCCCGCATTACGATGCTGGTGAAATCTCTTTCAGCCGCTACGCGCGGAACCGCGCTGGTAACGATGAAAGTTTGCTGGCACTCCCGCATTTCTTGATGCGGGGGTTTCGCCAGCGCTGCATTTTAACCACCGAAGACAGCCCATTGAATGCGTTATCGCAGCTCGTGGGCAAACGTATCGGTGTAACTGGCTGGCATCACTCCGGCAGTGTCTGGACGCGCGCCATGCTGCGACGTGAAGGCATAGAGACGAAGGATGCCCATTGGTATGCCGGCCGCTTAACAGACGCACACCCGATCATGGACAGGCTGGGGAATTTTGGTCAACCGGGAAACATTGAGCCGGCCCCCGGCGAGCAGTCGCTGATATCGTTGCTGAAAAACGGCGAACTGGATGCTATATGCACCCCTTTTATGCCGGATGGGTATTTCAGTGAGACCTCAGGGCTACGTCAATTGCTGCGAGATTTTCGGCAGGCAGAATTGGATTACTTCCGGGCCGTGGGTTACATCCCGGGTATTCACGTTCTCGGCATGAAACCTGAGATAGCCCAAGCGCACCCTTGGCTGCCGCAAGCGTTAAGCGAAGTGATCGATCAATCCTACGCCCTGTGGATGAAAAAACGCATCAAATATACCGACACCACGCCGTGGCTACTGGACGATCTGCGCAGAACTGCGCGGGATTTACCCGCCAACTGGAATGAAAATGGCTTTGAGGTGAATAAAGTGATGATCGCTGATTTCGCCCGAGAACTGTATGAGCAAAAGATCACCGAGAAATGCTTAACCCCGGAAGCGTTGTTCCCCTATTCATGTCGGTAGCGGCATTGCACCTTAATGACGTGATGGATAACAGAGGTTGCTATGAAAGTTGCGTTGGGACAATTCGCGGTAGACAAAGAGTGGCAGAACAATGCCATCACTACGGTCTCACTCATGGAACAAGCCGAGCAGGCCGGTGCTGAACTTCTGGTACTGCCTGAAGGCATTCTGGCACGCGATATTACCAATCCCAAGCTGGTACTGACCGCAGCACAACCTCTTGATGGCCCGTTTATGACGCAGGTGCTTGCCGCCAGCCAAGGCAACGGCATGACCACCATGATGAACGTCCACGTTCCTAACGGCAGCGATAAAGTCTGGAACACGCTGGTTGTCGTTCGCAACGGCGAAATCATCGAGCAGTATCGCAAATTGCATCTGTACGATGCATTCGCCATGAAAGAATCTGATAACGTGATGCTTGGAGATGATGTCCCGGCGTTGGTCAACGTTGCCGGATTGAACGTGGGATTGATGACCTGCTATGACATCCGCTTTTCCGAGCTCGCGCGTCGTCTGGTACTGGATGGCGCCGATCTGCTGGTGCTGCCCGCCGCCTGGGTTAAAGGGCCGCTGAAAGAGACGCACTGGGAACTTCTGGTCCGCGCCCGCGCTTTGGAAAACACCACCTATGTGGTGGCGGTTGGCGAGTGCGGTGTGCGAAACATCGGTAACAGCATGGTGGTCGACCCGCTGGGCGTTGTGATAGTGCAGGCACCCGAAACGCCGGCGTTGGTCTATGCTGATATCGATCCTAAACGAACCGCCTATGCTCGCGATGTTTTACCGGCACTGGCTAACCGCCGCTTTGTTGCACCACGTTTGCCCCATGAAATACAAGGATAGTTTTCACCGCTAATACTGATTTTCTCACTATCACTGACATCTGCATTCCCCAAAAAGCAGAGGAGAGCACGGCATGACAATGAAAAGGCTTGGATATACCACGCTACTGATCGGTTCACTGTTTTCTGCAAATACCTTGGCTACCGCAATTCCAACCCAAACGCTAAACAAAAGCCTGCACGAACGTTTGCCGGAAGATATAAAAAAAACCGGCGTCTTAAACGCGGCCAATAACGGTTCCTTTCCGCCTTATAAAATCGTCAGCAACACTGATTCCATCGAAGGCGCTAGCGTTGATCTCGCTAACGCGTTGGGTGAACTGCTCGGTGTCAAAATTGAACATTTCACGGTGGGCGGATTACCCGGCATACTGAGTGGTATTCAATCTGGGCGCTACCAATTCGCAATCGGGCCCACTGGCGATTTCCCGCCGCGTCAGGCAAAAAACGATTTTGTGGATTTTGTCCGTGAATTCGTCGTCTTTGCGGTAAAAAGTGGAAACCCTGAAAAAATAAATACCCTGGACGATACCTGCGGCAAGCGCATCGCCGTATTGGCTGGAGGCTCTGCCGAGCAGGTGATCGTCAAACAATCGCAAGCCTGTACCGCTGCCGGAAAACCGGCCGTGACAGTCCAATCCTACACGGACCAACCGACCTCAATCCTCTCTGTGCGTTCCGATCGCGCAGATGCCTTCTTCTCCTCTCAGGCACCGCTGACCTACTTTGTGCAGCAAACCAATGGGCAGCTCGAACTGGCCGGTACGGGACAACACAATGGATTTGGCGACCTGTATCAGGGCTCGGTCTTTGAGAAAGACTCCCCGCTAACACCGGTTATTCTGGCTGCGTATCAGGAGCTGTTTGATAACGGCACCTATGCCGCCATCATGAAGAAATGGAACTTGTCAGACAATATGCTGCCTGCACCGGGCATCAATTTAGCCAAGTAATCGACGTTTCTTCGCAGAAACCACGCATTACACCGTCAATAACGTTGAGAGGCATTTTTTTGCCGTGGACAAATTGAGAGATGTTGCCAGAGCCCTGCCATCCAGCCGCTTTAGCCAGCGGCTTTCCTGGGGCTTCACACTGATTGTCGACTTTTATGTGCTTTGGTGCATCGGGACCAATAGGCACTTTGAATGGCATGTGGTTTATCAGTGGTTTAATGAAAAAACCGTGCTCAACGGGTTGGCGATGACGCTGGATCTGACCGTGGTGGCCATGATCATCGGCACTATATTGGGGTTATTACTGGCTATCGGACGCATGTCCAACAATCGGCTACTGAGCGGACTTTCCGGGTTTTATATCTGGTTTTTTCGCGGCACGCCGCTGCTGGTGCAACTGATTTTTTGGTACAACCTCGCCACACTCTTTCCCCGCGTCTCACTGGGCATTCCTTTTGGTCCGGAATGGATGAGTTGGAAGACCAACGATCTGATCACGCCGCTTACGGCCGCTATTGCCGGTCTGGCACTGAATGAAGCGGCCTATATGGCGGAAATCATTCGTGGCGGCCTGCTATCTGTCGATCACGGTCAGGTGGAAACCGCGCAGGCATTCGGCATGAGCCGTAGCCGTGCGTTACGCCGCATCATCATTACGCAGGCGATGCGCGCCATCGTTCCCCCTACCGGTAACCAGTTAATTAGCATGATCAAAGTGACGTCGCTGGTCAGCGTCATCGCGATGGGCGATCTGCTTTATTCGGTACAAGCCATTTATAACAGTACCTTTGCCGTAATCCCGATGTTGATGGTGGCGGTGATGTGGTATCTGTTTATTACCTCGCTGCTGAATATTGGGCAATCGGCCATCGAACGCTATTACTCCCGAGGTGAGAGGCTCCCGGCATCGGAAACCCGTCGATTGCCCCCGGCAAAAGCCAATGTGTCTGGCAAAGAGGAACCTCAATGAGCAAGCCGCATTGCACCGCGACAACATCCCGTGAGCAAACGCCGCTGGTACGCGCGCGCAACGTCCACAAATATTTTGGCGACAATCATGTGCTGCGCGGAATCGATCTGGATGTGAACAGCGGCGAAACCGTAGTGATTTTGGGGCCATCAGGTTCAGGAAAATCCACCTTCCTGCGCTGCATCAACCATCTGGAAACGATGGATGAAGGCTATATCATGATGGGCGATGAGCAGATCGGCTACCAGTTGCGCGGTGAGAAACTCTATCCCCTGTCAGCACGCGATATTGCCCGCCAACGTAGTCACATCGGCATGGTGTTCCAACAGTTCAACCTCTATCCCCATATGACCGTGTTGCAGAACATCATTGAAGCGCCGGTCGGTGTGCATAAGCAAGACCGCCAGGAAGCACAGACCTATGCTATGGCGTTGTTAAAACGCGTTGGGCTGGAACACAAAGCGGATGCCTATCCGCGCCACCTGTCCGGCGGGCAGCAGCAGCGCGTTGCCATTGCGCGTGCACTGGCTATTCGCCCGACGGTAATGCTGTTTGACGAACCCACCTCAGCACTCGATCCCGAACTGGTCGGCGAAGTGCTGGCAACGATGCGATCGCTGGCCGAGCAAGGCTTAACCATGATCGTCGTCACCCATGAGATCAGTTTTGCCCGCGAAGCCGCTGACCGGGTGATCTTTCTTGATGAAGGCGTAGTGGTTGAGCAAGGTCGCCCGGATGATGTACTGGTCACACCGCAACATCCGCGCACTCAGGCCTTCCTGAGCCGCTTTATCTAACGCCTGTCGTCCTCGGCGCAAGCCGGGGGCCTCAGGCAGAAAGAATGCGTTTCGCCTGCAAGAGATTCGCGCCTGCGCGGGAATGACAAAGAAAGGGCGGGAATGACATAGGAAAAGCGGGAGTGACATCGCGAAGGCCGAAATGACCGCTACTCCCCCCATTTTTTTCCTCTCGGAGGCAAAAAATGTGATTCATTGCACATGCTATTTCCCTCCGAGACCGTTCTGACCATATAATGCGCATCCGGGCGGTTCAACCGCTAACAACAACCGACACCACAGCCCTTCGGGCATCACACACTCAATAAAGATATGAAGATGAGTATTCGCGCGATCTTAACCACCCTTCTGGCCGCTGCTGCTTTCAGTCAATCAGCATTTGCCGTTGTTTATCCGCTGCCGCCGGCCAACAGCCGTCTGATCGGGGAAAACCTGGAAATTACCGTTCCAACCGACAGCACGCTGCCGTTGGAAGCCTTTGCTGCCCAATACCAAATGGGCCTGAGCAACCTGATGGAAGCGAACCCGAATGCGGATGTCTACCTGCCGCAACCGGGCAGCAAAATGGTTATTCCGCAGCAGTTGATCCTGCCAGATGCGCCGCGCGAAGGCATCGTTATCAACAGCGCCGAAATGCGCCTGTACTACTATCCGAAAGGCAGCAAAACCGTCATCGTGTTGCCTATCGGCATCGGTGAACTGGGTAAAGATACACCAGTCAACTGGACCACCAGCGTACAGCGTAAAAAAGCGGGTCCAACCTGGACGCCAACCGCCAAAATGCACGCTGAATATGCAGCACGCGGCGAGTATCTGCCAAAAGTCTATCCGGCAGGTCCGGATAACCCGATGGGGCTGTATGCGCTCTACATCGGCAATCTTTATGCGATTCACGGCACCAACGCCAACTTCGGTATCGGCCTGCGTGTGAGCCACGGTTGCGTGCGTCTGCGCGCTGACGACATCAAATTCCTGTTCAACAACGTGCCGGTTGGCACCCGTGTTCAGTTTATCAATGAGCCGGTAAAAGCCACCGTTGAGCCAGACGGTTCCCGCTACGTTGAAGTGCACGATCCGCTGTCTCGTACCGTAGAAGAGTTCCACTCCGACGCTCCGGCCCCGATCAGCATCACCGCCAAAGTCAGCAAAGTGATTGCTGACGCGAGCGTGAACACCAGCGATGTGGACAGCGCCATCAGAACGCGCTCCGGCATGCCAACCAAGATCAACGGTGCGCAGGAACCTGCGCAACCTTTAGAAATGCTGGCACCGCAAGTTGCCACTTCTGAACGCTAATACCTTCTGTCAGCCCGCACTCGCGGGCTGACTTATTTCCCCACCTTAAATCAGCGCCGCTTCCTTCAATTCACTTTTCAGATAGGCATAGTAAATCGGTGCAGCAATCACGCCCGGAATACCAAACGCCGCTTCAAACACCAACATCGCCAGCAAGATCTCCCACGCGTGCGCCTTGATTCGTGTGCCGACAATCTGCGCATTGAGGAAGTATTCCAGTTTGTGAATCAGCATCAGATAAACCAGCGCCGCCAGTGCCACCGGCAGAGAGATCGACAAACCAGAAATAAACACGATGGAGTTGGATATCAGGTTGCCAATTACCGGTATCAGGTTAAAGATGAAGGTCAGCACCACCAGCGTTTTGGCAAACGGCAGGTGCACGCCAAAACAGGGCAGTACTCCGAGAATAAAGACCGCAGAGAGGATGGTGTTAACCGAGGAGATTTTCACCTGGGCGAACACGATATTGCGAAAGGACATCGACAGCAGCGAAACGCGCCTCATCAGTTCCGATTTCAGCAGCGGTTTATCCGTATCTTCTTGCACGTTGTACAGCGACACGATTGCCCCCAACACCATACCGATCAACATGGTGACAAAACCGTGCAGAAAATCTTTACCCATGGTTTGCAGCATCACGATATGTTCCTGCACCCAGCGCATAAATTCGTGTTGCAGCTCTTCAACACTCACCGGCAAGTAACCCGGCAAATAGACCATGATGTGCCGTTGGACGTCATTGAGAATTAAGCCGATACGCGCATTGAAGGCCGAGGTGTCACGCATTTCCTGCATCACGATCCCGGTCAGGCTACCAAACAACAGGCTGAGCACACTCACCACCAGCGTACTGATGATCGCCACTACCACCCAGCGTGCGCGTTTCCCACTGATGATTTTTTGGAAATGGGGCGTCAGCAGATTGACGATTTCATACACCAAAAAACCGGCGACAAAACACGTTAACAGCCGTAGTGACAACAGCAGCAGCAATCCCCCAAACATAAAACCCAGGCTCAGCCATCTGGTCTGCTTTAAATTCAATAACTGCATGACGACATCCTGTATGCGTAATGATCGGACCTGCAAACGTACTTATGACACCAAGAATAGCACTCGGTTTATCGCACTATTCTCTGCACACAAGAAAAGACACATGATAAAAGTCGTACGAAACAAGCCCGGTAATGAATCTGCTTTTTCTCCGTCCTATTCTTAGCGTTTTTAGCATGAAAAACCAGAAAGGATTAGCGGGCGCGCAGGGTTATCCACCAGGAAAAACGTCGTTCTGCAATAATAGGGAGGGTGCGAGTCAGGGCGCTGAAAAAACGCTCATCGTCCTGTAAGGGAAAGACTCCGGAAATACGCAGTGCCGCCGCCTTGTCATCGAGGGAAAAGTAGCCGTTGCGGTAGCGCTCATATTCATGCATCAAGGCATCCAGCCGCATATTGTCCGCCAGCACCACGCCATCCAGCCAGCTTTGGCGAAAGCCTTCCACCGGTTGCGGAGGCTGACTCACCGCATCAGTAAAGGTAACTTGTTGCCCAGCGCTAACGCGCACAGACGCCTGCGATTGCTTCGTTGGGCGGAGCAATACCTCCCCCTGAAACACCGCCAGCGTACTTTCATCTGCATCGCAGCGCACATCAAACCGACAAGGGGAATTCAACGTCAGTACCCCCTGTGGCGTGGAAAACGTTAACGGGTAAGGCACTGCACTTTCCAGCAAGCACTCCCCTTTCAGCAGGCGCAGAGAAGCAATCTTTCCGTCCTAGTCATAGCGTGTGAGCGCTGAATCGGTGTTCAGGTTTAGCGTTAGCCCCTCTGCCAACGCCCAGCGTCGGTTTTCTCCCTTGGAGGTGCGATAGTCCGCAGCATAGGTTTCCCAAGGAACGCTATAAGCACCACCACCCAGCAGCGTCATCAACGCCAACAGTTTTAACAGGTGACGCCGCTCGGTCCCCTTACGGCTTAATACGCTGGACGCCACCGGGCTTTCGACGGAATGAAAACGGGTATGAATCTGCTCGACACGCTGCCACGCCTGCTGGTGCAACGGGTGGCTATTCAGCCATTGCTGCCAAGCGTGGCGCTCGTGTGCTGTGCAATCATCCGCGTAGAGAATGGCATACCATTCAGCGGCATCGTAGAACACGTCCTGGGGAATATCGTCAGATCGCATGGCCGGAATTAGCGCTCCTGACAGGTCAGGCAAGCGAACATAGCCTGTGCCATGTACTTTTTCACCATACGATCGGAGACACCAAGGCGATCGGCCACCTGCTGGTACGTCAGTCCATCAATGTGCACCCAAAGAAACGCCTGCCTGGCCTTGACAGACAGCGTACTGAGCATGCGATCTATCTCCAGCAGCGTATCATAATGATGGCATGCTGCTCCAAAGACGGCTCCGCCTCAAGCTGCTGTTCCGCCAGCACCTGCAAATAAGCATTTTCAATATCGCGCCGCCGCCAGAAATTCACCACCAGACCGTGGGCGACAGTGGTCAACCAAGCGCGGGGTTCACGCAGTTGGGTGGCCTGCTGCGTGCTGACCAGACGCACGAAGGTATCCTGCGCCAGATCGGCCGCCTGCTGCGAGCATCCCAAACGCCGACGCAGCCACTCCTGTAACCAGACATGGTGCTCGTGATAAATTCGCTGTACCGCCAGGGATTCGACGGGGTCAGCATAGGTAGCCGCGTGACCGTTCACGTTGTATCTCATTTAATGATAATGAAATGATTTTCATTATCATTAAATACAAAGTCAATCACTATCGCACAATGACTTTTGCAGAGGCCTTCCACTCACCGTCATCCTCGGCGCAGGCCGAGGATCTCTTGCAGGCGGAATCTGTTTTTCCTGTAGGAGATTCCCGCCTGCGCGGGAATGACGGGTGGTATGCGAGAATGGTGGTTAGAGGGTGCGAATAACAATAGTCCCAGCAGTTACCAGCGGTAGCTCAGATTAGCATTGAACACGCGGCCTTCACCGTAGTAACACCAATAGTCACACACGCTGACATATTCGCGGTTGCTGAGGTTGGTGGCATTAACCTGAAAGCGCCAATCTTTGGTGAAGTCATAGGCGATCATGGCATCCCACAGGGTATAGGCAGGGACTTTCAGATTGGGATTTTCCGTTTTATCGCCATATGAGCTGCCAACATAGCGCACCCCGGTCCCCACGGATAGGCCACTGAGCGCCCCCTGAAACGCATAATTTACCCAACCGGACGCTTGCTGTAATGGCTGCTCAGGGAAGCGCTTACCAATTTCCGCATCCTCACCCGACTTGGTAATCTCGACTTTGCCATAATTTGTACTAGCTCAGACCTGATCTGACAGTTACCGGTTATTTATACAGGTGTCTGTCAGATTAAATCTGGTTCAGATTTTTTTCTGCCCAGACCCGTTTACCATCAAGTAATGTTGCCA
>NZ_JBPETA010000135.1:0-9301 GCF_051710365.1 Symbiopectobacterium sp.
GGTTGGTAACAAGGGCTCAATGATTGCCCATGCTTCATCAGAAAGATCGTAGCGAGCCATAATCCAAAGTGTCGTAGAAACAGATGGATACTATAGCTCAAGCAATTAAGGGACACAGCCTAGTACACGTAAATCGTGTCATCAGGGCGGGGAAACCCGCCCTGATATACACGCCATACTTCAAGTTGCAGGTGCGTTGGCTGCATTCGTTATTCGGCCCATCCCTGGGCCTCACCTCTTACGAGGCCGCCGCACGCGGCGTTCAAATCTGCTCCCGGCAGATTTGTCACCCGAATCACTTACTTGTGTAAGCTCATCGGGATTCACTCACTTGCCGCCTTCCTGCAACTCGAATTATTTAGGGTATAAAAGTTCAATCGGTCAACTGAATGGCAATTTGACCCGGTTTTACCTCAATACCTTTTGCCAGTTTTTTGGCTAAGGCTTCCGTTTTGCTATTTTCATCACTGAGCACATAGGCTGGTTTCTGATCAAAATAGTTCTTTAATGCCTGATTTAAATAGGGCGTCAGCGTTTTGAACACGGTATCCATCTTCTCTGGTGTCACTTGATAATCCACCAGTTCCATCTCTTTGAGGTAAATGGCGCTGTTAGTTTTATCAAACACCGGTTGTGCTTTCAGAGTAAGCACGGCATCCGCTGACTGGGCACCCAGCAACGAACTGATGTCCACCTTGGCATGGCCTGACAGGGTAACTTTGCCCGGTTCGGCACGTCCGATCTGGCTGCTGAGATCGTTCAACACGATGGTGGCATCGACTACGCCTGGAATGCCGATCTGTTTTTTAAAATCATTGTGTTTTTGCAGATAACGGTTTACATCTTGCTCGCTAAGAGAATATTGCGTGAGCCGATCGCAGCCACTAACAAGTAACGTCAGCGCCACTGCGGCAATGGCGGCTATTCCTGATTTTTTCATTGATGTTCCTCTGCACGTGCTGTGTTTCTGAAGTATGGCTGTTTAACGATAGAAAGGGTGCCTTGAGCTTAGCAGAAAATCTGCGGGGCTAATGGGCGAAGATATACACTGCCTTATTAGCCCCAGGTTAGCTATCAGATAGCGCTGAAAGCACAGAAATTGCCAGTCAGCGCCAGCGATAACCTTAATGCTCTCCCAGCATGGCCGGTGCTATCTTACGCAGATTGAACTGCCAATACAGGGTTGCCAGCGTGAGTAAACCGATAATGCCTAACATAAACCACGGCAGTTCTGGCATATGAAGCCGATGCCCGGTATCAAACAACCACCCGCCGCCGCTATAGCCCAGCGCGCCGCCCAGCGCCAGCCCCAGACGGCTGAATCCCATGTAACTGCCGCGCGCACGCGCATCCGCCAGTGACGCGCTTAACGTTTCACGGGCGGGTTCAGCGATAATTAATCCCATGTAAAACAGGCTGATAAGCATCAGCAGCGTCGGCAGCGTGGTTGTCATGCCGATGGGAAACAGGCTGAGCGTCATGATAAACAGTCCTGCCATGAGACGCTGTTCCAGACGGAAGCGTTTTTCACTCCAGCGCGCAATCGGATAGAGCAAGCTGAGCGGTAGCGTGGCTTCAATCGCATACATCCATTTCACCGCCGAGGGCGTGCCCGCAATCTCATTGACCATGATCGGGAGCATTAACAGAACCTGCACGCCGAGCATGTAGTAGCCGGTGAGCGTCAGCACATAAATCAGAAAGCGTCGATCGCGAATGACGCGAAGCAGACCTTCTGAAATCGGCGCACGCACGGTCGAGATGCGATAGGCGGGCAACAGCCAGGCGTTCAATGCCGCCGCCAGTACGAACAGGGCTGCACCGCCCCAGCACACGACGGTAAAGTCATATTGCAGCAGCCAACTGCCAATCAGCGCACCGATAACCGCCCCAGCACTGTCTTGCATCATCAGTAATGAGTAGAAGCGGCCACGCTCCTGCGGACGAACCAGCTTTACCACCAGTGCGGTGCGCGGAGGATCGAACAGCGTGCCGCCCAGGCCAGAGAGCGCGCAGGAGAGCCAGAGCAGCCAGGGTTCGGTGGCGATAGCCATAAACACAAAACCGGCGGCGCGCAACAACATGCCGGTGATGATCATCGGTTTGGCTCCAAACCTGTCGGCAATGGCACCGCCAAAAACACCTAATCCCTGTTGAATAAACTGACGTAATCCGAGTGCGATGCCCACCAGTAAGGCCGCCCAACCCAGATCGTCAACAAAGCGTATGGAAATTAGCGGGAATACTACAAAAAAAACCCAGAACCACCAGCATATTGTCTAATAAAAGGAAATATTTGCCGAGACTCCGAGCTTGTGACATCAGAGGCATGTTTCACCACAAGAGAAAAAAAGAAAGAGTTACAACACGTCTATTTTGTACCCTAATCAAATGGCAAGATAGTCTTTACAGAACAATATTTTTTTATCGTTCCGAGCGTCTGCGATGGCAACGTGAATGACTTTTTTTTAACCAAAATGCGGAGATATCGGCGTAATTGCGTAATAAGTCACCGCAGGAAGTTTTACGCCAGAGAATTGATGCGGTTATAGTAGCGAGTATCGACGTTTTTCGTGGTCAGGCGTGTGGTTCCCCGTTCGAGGGCTGGTTTTCCAGTTAAACCTGTACTGCAAATTATCGCGATAAATTTTTCTTATCGAACAACGAAAAAAACGAGGCAGAGATGTTTGGCTATCGTTCAACCCCGGCACGGGTATACATGACAACGGACAGGCTGCTCGTGCGTTTAGCCCACGAGCGTGATGCCTGGCGTCTGGCGGAATACTATGCGGAGAATCGTGATTTTTTAAAACCCTGGGAGCCGGTGCGCGATGCCAGCCATTGTTATCCTTCAGGCTGGCAAGCGCGGCTTAGTGTGATCAACGACATGCATAAGCAAGGGGCTGCTTATTACTTCTTGCTGCTCGATCCGAATGAAAATGAGGTGCGTGGGGTTGCCAATTTCAGTAACGTCCTGCGTGGCTCCTTTCACGCGTGCTATCTGGGCTATTCGCTCGGCGAGAAATGGCAGGGGCAGGGCATGATGTATGAAGCCTTACAGCCTGCGCTGCGCTATATGCAGCGCCAGCAGCACATGCACCGAATTATGGCCAACTACATGCCGCACAATCAGCGCAGTGGTAATCTGCTGATGCGATTGGGCTTTGAACGTGAGGGCTATGCTAAAAAATACTTGTTGATCGACGGCACCTGGCAGGATCACGTTCTGACTGCCTTTACGAATGAACAGTGGACGCCTCAGCGATAGGAGCCCAGAGAATGAAATATCAGTTTGATGCCAAAGCGTTACGCGTGGTGGGCTGTTTGTTGGAAAAACAGCTCACCACGCCAGAACAGTCCCCCATGTCGCTAAATGGCGTGGTAACGGCCTGCAATCAGAAAACCAACCGCGAGCCGGTGTTGGAGCTCAGCGATAGCGAGGTTCAACAAACGCTCGATGTGCTGGTTAAAAAGCACGTCGTCAGAACCTTCAGCGGCTTTGGTAATCGCATAATGAAGTATGAGCACCGGTTCTGCAACTCTGAATTCGGCGATCTGAAGTTTTCCTCCGCAGAAGTGGCGCTGGTCACGACGCTGTTGCTGCGCGGGGCGCAAACGCCGGAAGAATTACGCACTCGAGCGGCGCGCTTGCATGAATTTGCGGATGTCAATGAAGTTGAACAGACGCTGACACAGTTGCAAACGCGGGAAGATGGCCCCTTTGTGGTGCGTTTGGCGCGTGAGCCGGGTAAGCGGGAGCACCGGTTTATGCACCTGTTTGGCGATGATGAACCCGTTGCATCCGCCACTGACAGCGCTGAAGATCCCATGGAGGCTGACACGACGGATCTCGCGCAGCGTGTGCTGGTGCTGGTGCTGGAGCAAGACGTGGCTGAATTGAAACAGCAATTGGCGCACTTGCTGTCGCAACAATCCTGAGTATTGCCCGAGGGAATAGCTCCCTGACTGAAGGTGACACCACAATGAATACAGCGAAAACTGACACAGGGCGGATCCGTATCGGTATGGTTGGGCTTGGTTCGATTGCGCAAAAGGCCTATCTGCCGGTGCTGAGCCAGGAAACACACTGGACGTTTGCCGGCGTTTTTTCTCCGGATCAGCAAAAAATGCGCACGCTCTGCCAGCAATATCGCCTGTCAGGTTATTCGTCACTGCAAGCGCTGGCGAGTGAGTGCGACGCTGTGATGGTACACAGCAGCACGGCCAGCCACTACGACGTCATCAGCACGTTACTGCACCTTGGTGTGCACGTGTATGTCGATAAACCGCTGGCAGAAACGCTGCCGCAGGCTGAGGCGCTGCTAGCGTTAGCCGATCGGCAGGGAAAAACCGTGATGGTTGGATTTAATCGCCGTTTCGCTCCCGGTTATCAATCGCTGAAATCTACGCTACTGCATCCGGATTCTGTTCGGGTGGAAAAACACCGCGCGGATAACGTGGGTCCGCAACCGGCGCGTTTTACCCTGTTAGATGACTATCTGCACGTGGTTGACACGGCACTGTGGCTGGTGGGTGAGGGGGCTGCGTTACATGGTGGTGTCATCCGCAATAATGCGGCGGGGCAGCTTGTTTTTGCTGAACATCTGTTTGCTTCCTCAACCTGCCAGGTTGTCACCAGCATGCATCGCTGCGCGGGCAGTCAGCGCGAGTCGGTCCAGATGATCGGGCAGGGAGCCATTCACAACGTCGATAATCTCAGTGACTGCTGGCTGGAAAGCGGTGGCATTATCACGCGATCCCCTGCACCGTCCTGGCAAAGTATTTTGGAACAGCGCGGTTTTGTGGGAGTCGTTCACCATTTCGTCAACTCACTTGAGAAAGGTGTTCAACCCCAAACATCAGGCGAGCAGGCGATTCTGGCGCAGCGAGTGGTCGAGTCGCTGCTCACATCATGCTGAATCCTGTGGTGATCTCTCATCAAGGGTGGCTATTCCGCCCCTGATGCGTAGACTGTCGCCACGCCTGGCGGGCTGCGTTCCGCTGTAACTCTCGACACAACAGAATCGAATCGGATGAACTTATTAAAATCATTGTGCGCGGTCAGTTCAATGACCATGTTATCGCGCGTTTTGGGCTTTATCCGCGATGCCATTGTCGCACGGGTATTTGGCGCTGGGGTGGCGACAGACGCCTTTTTCGTCGCGTTTAAACTGCCGAATCTACTACGTCGCGTTTTTGCCGAGGGGGCTTTCTCGCAGGCATTTGTTCCAATACTGGCTGAATACAAAAGCCAGCAAGGGGATGAAGCAACGCGAACCTTTCTTGCCTATGTGTCAGGCATGTTGACGCTGGTGCTGGCGCTGGTGACCGTGGCCGGGATGATCGCCGCGCCCTGGGTTATCATGGTGACGGCTCCCGGGTTTGCCGCCACGCCCGATCGGTTTGCGCTGACCTCGGCGCTATTGCGCATCACCTTCCCGTATATTTTGCTGATATCGCTGACCTCGATGGTGGGCTCGGTTTTAAACACCTGGAATCGCTTCTCCGTCCCGGCGTTTGCACCGACATTTCTCAATATCAGCATGATTGGTTTTGCCCTGTTCGCCACACCTTATTTTGATCCGCCAGTGTTAGCGCTGGCTTGGGCGGTGTTGCTGGGCGGGGTGCTGCAATTGGTTTACCAACTGCCGCATCTTAAAAAGATCGGGATGTTGGTATTGCCGCGCTTTAAATGGCGTCACCCCGGTGTCGGGCGAGTGATGAAGCTGATGGCCCCAGCGATTCTTGGCGTATCAGTGAGCCAAATCTCGTTGATCATTAATACTATATTTGCCTCTTTTCTCAGTGAAGGGGCGGTCTCTTGGATGTACTACGCTGACCGACTGATGGAGTTTCCGTCCGGTGTGCTGGGTGTCGCTTTAGGCACGATTTTGCTGCCATCGCTAGCCAAAAGTGTTGCCAGTGGCGATCAGGATGCCTATTCACACCTGATGGATTGGGGGCTGCGTCTCTGCTTTCTGTTGGCGTTGCCGAGTGCGGTGGCGTTGGGCATTTTGTCGAAGCCGTTGATTGTTGCGCTGTTCCAGTATGGCAAGTTTAGCGCGCTGGATGCATTGATGACTCAGCGGGCGTTGATTGCCTACGCCATCGGGTTGATGGGGCTGATTGTGGTGAAAGTGTTGGTTCCGGGGTTCTATTCTCGACAGGATATCAAAACGCCGGTGAAAATTGCATTGGTGACGTTGGTGCTGACGCAGGTCATGAACCTGATCTTTATCGGGCCGTTGCAGCATGCCGGGCTGGCACTTTCCATTGGATTGGCCTCGTGCCTGAATGCCGGGTTGCTCTATTGGCAGTTGCGCAAACAGCAGCTTTTCCAGCCACGTCCGGGGTGGGGAACTTTTCTGGTCAAACTGGTTATCGCGGTGCTTGCCATGTCGGCGGTATTGATCGCGTTGTTAGTGTGGATGCCCGCCTGGGACATTGGCGGCATGACAGTGCGTATTTCGCGCCTGATGTTGGTGGTGGTGGCCGGGGCGGGTACCTACTTTGTGATGCTTGCGCTGCTTGGCTTCCGTCCGCGCGATTTTGCGCGTCGAGGTATGTGATAGGGCCCGATATGTGATAGAACCAAAGAAAAACGGTGGCTCAGGCCACCGTTTTTATGACATGACGCCGCTGATTACATTTTATCGACGGTTTCAATGCCCAGGGTGCTTAACCCTTGTTTCAGCGTTTCTGCGGTTAACAGGGCCAGTTTCAGGCGGCTTTGACGCACAGCATCACTGTCAGCATTCAGAATCGGGCAATGCTCGTAGAAACTGGAGAACAGACTGGCAAGATCGTACAAGTAGGCACACATCACGTGCGGTGTACCTTCGCGCGCCACGGTAGTGATGGTTTCTTCAAACTGCATCAGGCGGGTTGCCAGCGCCGTTTCTTTCCCATCATTCAGTACCACAGGCTGCGTCAGTGCGGCTTTATCCAGATTGGCGCGTTTGAAAATCGAGGCAACGCGGGTGTAGGCATACTGCATATAGGGAGCCGTATTGCCTTCAAACGCGAGCATGTTATCCCAGTCAAACACGTAGTCAGTGGTACGGCTTTTTGACAGATCGGCATATTTTACTGCCCCGATGGAGACAACGCGCGCCAGTTCACGTAACTCGTCTTGTTGCATATCCGGGTTTTTACCCGCGATCAGCGTCAATGCGCGCTCATAGGCTTCGTCTAACAGGTCTGCCAGTTTGATGGTCCCGCCCGCGCGGGTTTTAAACGGTTTGCCATCTTTGCCCAGCATCATGCCGAACATATGGTGTTCCAACGATACTGATTCCGGCACATAGCCTGCTTTACGCACGATAGTCCACGCTTGCATCAAATGCTGGTGCTGGCGGGAATCGATATAGTAGAGAACGCGATTGGCGCCCAGCGTCTCATAACGGTACTTGGCGCAGGCAATGTCGGTGGTGGTATAGAGATAGCCGCCATCTTTCTTTTGAACGATGACACCCATCGGTTCGCCTTCCTTGTTTTTAAACTCATCAAGGAAAACCACCGTTGCCCCTTCACTTTCAACGGCCAGGCCTTTTGCTTTCAGATCGGCAACAATCTCCGGCAGCATCGCGTTGTAGAGGCTTTCGCCCATTACGTCTTTTTTGGTCAGGATGACATTTAGACGATCGTAGGTGAGCTGGTTTTGTGTCATGGTGACGTCAACCAGTTTGCTCCACATTTCGCGGAAATAAACGTCGCCGCCCTGTAACTTCACCACGTAGTGGCGGGCGCGCTCAGCGAAGGCGGCATCTTCATCGTAACGCAGTTTGGCTTCGCGATAGAAGGCTTCCAGATCGGGCAATACCAGTTCGCCGGAGGTGTCTTTCTGCACATCTTCCAGATGGGCAATCAACATACCGAACTGTGTCCCCCAATCACCCACGTGGTTAGCGCGGATAACCTTATGTCCGAGAAACTCAAGTGTGCGTACCGCAGCATCACCAATAATGGTGGATCGCAGGTGGCCGACGTGCATTTCTTTGGCGACGTTAGGCGCAGAATAGTCAACCACGATGGTTTGCGGCGTGATCGGAGTGATACCCAACTTAGGTGTGTTCAAAGCCCGTTCGGTTTGTTGTGCTAACCACTGCGCATCCAGAAACAGATTGATAAACCCCGGACCGGCGATCTCTGTTTTGGCGGCAATACCGTCCAACGCCAGATGCTGAACTACCGTCTCTGCCAGTTGTCGCGGAGCAAGCCCAAGTTTTTTCGCCGCTGCCATGACACCATTGGCTTGGTAATCACCAAACTGAGCCTTGGCAGACTGGCGCACCTGCGGGTCTGTGCCGTTGGGCGCACCTGCTGCAACCAATGCCTGGCTGACTTTTTCCGAAAGAAGAGCCTGAATATTCACCTGGATACCTTTAATAAAAATTTAGCCCCCGCTTATACCATATTTGGGCTTAGACGTCAGCAGGACGAGCCTTCCCCGCGAGAATTTTCCTGAGAAAATGCAAGGGGGATAGAGCACGAAGAGGGGGGTAACACGTCGAAAAAGGGGACAAAGAAGAAGAAAAAAACACCTGCGCTAGCGAAAAGTAGTTAACGCTTTCTTCCCCGATGATTGGTTCCGATACGTTGACTTTCCCTTGTTTTAAAATGTTTAAAAATTGCATATGCCGCAATGGCAATAAGCAGAACCGATAAAATGGCTAAAATCATAATTATTTCTCTGTATACTATTGCGATACGATAACAAATTACCTGTTTTTGTTAGGTGTTACAATGTAGGTCAAGAGGTTTAAGATTAATCTTTTCTTTTAAGAATATTCCTTAAATCCCTATAATTTACGTATGAATTAGACGTAATAAGTTATTGTGGATCATTTGTTGCGCTGTGTTTATAAATTCCGCTGCCGCTCGATATCCTTATCAAATACGGTGATGTGATTAACAATGAAGGGATATAGCATAAAGTGATTTTTATCACGTTATGTTTCAGAATGTTACAGCATCTGTTGCATGAGCTCGTAGGCTTTTTGTGCTGTGGTCGACGATCCAGAGCGCGCTACACCTGGCTTGTGTCGGAATGGTATGCAAAAAACGCGCTAAATAGCTGTTCCTAATACCGCTACACTTTTGCCTGTCCATGTTTTCCACTGGGAAACGGGCTGACGGTTTCCATGAAGCGGCGAACCTTGTTCAGTAACTGCCACAGGCTTTGTTGAATAAATCAGAAATTGTAACGACTGTGCCCCATCGGGGGGCTTTGTTGAATAAATCAGAACTTGTAACGACTGTGCCCCATCGGGTCGATTGTTACGTGATGCGAATACTGTTC
>NZ_JBPETA010000136.1:0-9204 GCF_051710365.1 Symbiopectobacterium sp.
AGTAGTCGTTTTTTCCGTCCATGCAGCAATGGCTGATTCATCTAGCCATACGGTTAGAGAACCGCGCTGCTTGAGGGCCTTGTTATAGGAGGGCCAGTTAGTGATTTTAAAATTTTGTTTTGCCATTGAGACCTGATTTTGAAACAACTATGGTGATCTGTTCCGATGATTACCCAAACTTTCTATTTATTCAACAAAGCCCTGCATATCGTGCAACGCGCTGTTTAATCGCCCCAGTTCATTCTTTGCCGATGCAGGCAACGTTTGGGTTAAATCACCCGCAGCGACAAACTCCAGGTGGTTGATGGCACTGGTGAGCGGTTTGAGCAGCAGCGCGCGCAGCACCAACCATGACACCACAATCAACATTACTACAGCGGCGCAGCACGCACCGATAAGCCACAGCATACGCACCCGGCCTTCTGAAGCCTGCGTTAGCTGATTGACCCCAGCCTGCTGGGCATAGTCGAAATAGGTTTTGTTGGCTTTATCAAAGACGGTCCCAAGTTGCTTGAGCTGGGTGACCTGATATTGGTAATAACGCTCAATATCGCGACTTTTTAGCGCATCGAGCATCGGTAAAATGCCATTTTCGTAATAATTTTTATAGGCTAGGGCGATATCCTGAGCCAGTATTTCTCCCTGCCCGGTGCCCTCGGTTGCAGCAAAAAAGCGATCAAGATCGTCCTTCGCCGCACTGGCATATTGCCCGGAACGGCCCGCCGCCGCCATGGCCTCATCCCACTGCTGCGTTTCCAACGCGCGAATCGCAAAAGAAGCCGCCACACGCACGCGCTGCATATTGGTGTTACTGCTCGCCAAATTGCCCAGTTCCACGCCCTGAATACGATTTAGCACCACGAGCGCATCGTAACTTTTATTGATAGCAATGATCCCCGTAGCGCTTACCAGCAATAACAGAGCTGCCATCACACCGAGCAACGCTAATAACCCTGTACGAATCGATATATTTTTCAACATGTTACTCCCTTACAAAGTAAACCATAGACTTAATAAGGTTATCGGTTGACATAACGGACGGGTTTATCGGCGCTTTGCGCTTTTGGCGGAAACCTCGCAATATTGACAACGATTGCAAGATAGTTGGGTTTGGCGGCAATAAAAAAGGCACCCTTTAACAGGTGCCTTTCTAAAAAGCTAGACATTACAGTCTATTGCAAGTAATACCACGGTGTTCCGTGCAGGTTATCTCGGCGTATCAGCCATAAATATTTGCACGATCGCGCAGTTCTTTACCCGGTTTAAAGTGGGGAACGTATTTACCTTCCAGCTCCACCTTTTCACCGGTTTTCGGATTGCGCCCAACGCGTGGTGCACGGTAGTGAAGTGAAAAACTGCCGAACCCTCGGATCTCAATGCGATCACCATCAGCCAGCGTTGCCGCCATCTGCTCGAGCATCTCTTTCACTGCATCCTCAACCACCTTGGCCGGGATATGAGATTGCTGTCCAGCAAGTCTTTTGATCAGTTTAGACTTGGTCATAATTCCTCCAAGTGCGTGGTTATATCAATATTGGATAGCCACGATTGACTTACTACCGTAACAGAATGAGCCAGCCGCGGCCGACTCACCCCACCCTATTACTCGCCTTTAGCTGCTTTGAACGCTTCAGCCATTGCGCTGGAGAAGTTACCTTCTTCCTGTTTGTTGTTTACGGTAGCGATAGCGTCTTTCTCATCCTCTTCGTCTTTCGCACGTACAGACAGGCTTACAACACGGTTTTTACGATCAACACCGGTGTATTTGGCTTCAACTTCATCGCCTACGTTCAGAACCAGCGTAGCATCTTCTACACGGTCACGAGATGCTTCAGAAGCACGCAGGTAACCTTCAACGCCATCTGCTAATTCAACTGTAGCACCTTTTGCGTCAACAGCAGTGACTTTACCCGTTACGATCGCACCTTTTTTGTTCAGTGACAGATAGTTATTGAACGGGTCTTCCGCCAGTTGTTTAACGCCCAGGGAGATACGCTCGCGCTCTGCGTCAACTTGCAGAACAACAGCGGCGATTTCGTCACCTTTCTTGTATTCGCGAACGGCTTCTTCGCCAGCCACGTTCCAAGAGATGTCAGACAGGTGTACCAGACCATCGATACCGCCATCCAGACCGATGAAGATACCGAAGTCAGTGATAGACTTGATCTTACCTTCTACGCGGTCACTCTTGTTGTGGGTTTCAGCGAACAGCTGCCACGGGTTGGATTTGCATTGTTTCAGGCCCAGGGAGATACGACGACGTTCTTCGTCGATATCCAGAACCATAACTTCAACCACGTCGCCCACGTTAACCACTTTGGACGGATGGATGTTTTTGTTGGTCCAATCCATTTCGGATACGTGTACCAGACCTTCAACGCCCTCTTCGATTTCTACGAAGCAGCCGTAATCAGTCAGGTTGGTCACACGACCGGTCAGACGGGTGTTTTCCGGGTAGCGCTTAGCGATAGCAACCCACGGATCCTCGCCCAGCTGTTTCAGGCCCAGGGACACACGAGTACGTTCGCGGTCGAACTTCAGCACTTTCACAGTGATCTCATCGCCAACATTGACGATTTCGCTCGGATGCTTAACGCGTTTCCACGCCATATCAGTGATATGCAGCAGACCATCAACGCCACCCAGGTCAACGAATGCACCGTAGTCAGTGAGGTTCTTAACGATACCTTTAACTTCCATGCCTTCTTGCAGGTTTTCCAGCAGTTGATCGCGCTCAGCGCTGTTCTCGGATTCGATAACGGCACGGCGGGAAACGACAACGTTGTTGCGTTTCTGATCCAGCTTGATCACTTTAAACTCAAGCTCTTTGCCTTCCAGGTGCAGCGTGTCGCGAACCGGACGAACGTCAACCAGAGAACCCGGCAGGAATGCACGGATGCCGTTCAGTTCAACCGTGAAGCCGCCTTTCACTTTACCGTTGATAACACCGGTAACGGTCGCAGCTTCTTCGTAGGCTTTTTCCAGCATCAGCCAGGCTTCGTGGCGTTTCGCTTTCTCACGAGACAGCAGGGTCTCGCCGAAACCGTCTTCTACCGCGTCCAGGGCAACGTCAATTTCGTCACCCACCTGGATTTCGAGTTCGCCTTGTGCGTTTTTGAATTGCTCTACCGGAATGGCAGATTCAGATTTCAGACCAGCGTCAACCAGTACGACATCTTTATCAATAGCAACGACAACGCCGCGAACGATGGAACCCGGACGAGTTTCAATTCCTTTCAGCGATTCTTCAAAGAGTTGAGCAAAAGATTCAGTCATGTTGTTAATCTTAAGGGTTTCAATTTAACGTCCATCTGGCATCCTGCTTGATGGGGTTGTTTCACATGCCCTGCTGTTATCCTTACAACAAGGTTAAAAAAAAAATGCTATACCGCGCCTCAATCAACTCTGTGATTGAGCAAGGATTTTACGCGCGTAAATGAGCGATTTCGCAATAACGTCATCAATAATAGACATATCGGTCGAATCCAACACCAGCGCGTCTGCGGCAGGGATTAACGGTGCTACCGGACGATTCCGATCGCGCGCATCCCGTTCTTTTATCTCGGACAAAAGACGTTCAAAGTTAACATTAAAGCCTTTTTCCTGCAACTGTAGCATGCGTCGTTGTGCACGTTCTTCCGCGCTGGCATCCAAAAAAATCTTCACAGGTGCATCGGGGAACACCACCGTACCCATATCGCGGCCATCCGCTACCAGTCCCGGCGCTTCTCGAAACGCGCGTTGACGGCACAATAAGGCTTCTCTCACACGCGGAAAAGCGGCCGCCTGCGAGGCGGTGTTACCGACCGTTTCATTACGAATTTCGTTACTGACGTCCTCGCCTTCCAGAATCACTTTCAGTTGCCCGTCTTCAGCAATGAAACGCACGTCAAGGTGTGACGCCACCGGCACTAACGCTTCTTCCGAACCGATATCAACCTGATGATGTAAGGCAGCCAAGGCGAGCACGCGATAAATCGCGCCCGAGTCCAACAAATTCCACTGCAATGTTTCTGCCAACGCCTTGCACAGCGTTCCCTTGCCTGCGCCACTCGGCCCATCAACCGTTATTACCGGTGCCGTTACCGCCATCTCTTTCTCCTATTACTCGGGTCAACCGCGAGGTCTGTTACGACTTACGGTGCCTCATTATACGCGCCAACGAGCAAAACCGTTAACCTAACACCCGGAGAAAGATAAAATTTCAGAAGATGCCTTGCAAAACTGCGGGCGGGCATAGGCCCGCCCGACAGGAAAAGTGCAACCACCGTCCGGTTATTAACCGTGGCTCAGACGCGCCAACTGTTGAAAATAGTCAGGGAAGGTTTTTGCCGTACATTTGGGGTCGAGAATGGTCACTGGTGTATCGGATAATGCCACCAGCGAGAAACACATCGCCATACGGTGATCGTTGTAGGTGCCGATCTCTGCAAAACGTAACTGAGGGGCAGGCGTAATGCGAATATAATCGTTCCCCTCTTCCACCGTCGCACCGACTTTGCGCAGCTCAGTCGCCATTGCCGCAAGACGATCGGTCTCTTTTACGCGCCAATTGTAGATATTGCGCAGCGTCGTGGTGCCGCCCTCGGCAAACAGCGCTGCCGTGGCAATCGTCATGGCCGCATCGGGGATATGATTCATGTCCATATCGATGGCATGCAACTCACCGCACTGACACTCGATATAGTCATCGCCCCAGCGGATAATGGCACCCATTTTTTCCAGCACGTCAGCAAAACGGATATCGCCTTGCACGCTGTTGCGCCCCACGCCCGTAACACGGACCGTTCCGCCTTTAATGGCCGCCGCCGCCAGAAAATAGGAAGCGGAAGAGGCATCACCTTCCACCAGATACTCACCTGGCGCACGGTATTGTTGGTTGCCCTGTACGCTGAAGTGCTGGTAATTATCGTTGTGCACCTCAACGCCAAAATCTTTCATCATGCGCAGCGTGATATCGATATAGGGCTTGGACACCAGATCGCCTTTGATACTGATGCGGGTGTCTTTACTCGCCAACGGCGCTGTCATCAGCAACGCGGTCAGGAACTGGCTGGAGACGCTGCCATCCACGGCGATCTCACCTCCCTGGAAACCGCCGTGCAGGCGCAATGGCGGATAGTTGGTCTGCTCAAGGTAGTCGATGGTCGCGCCACCTTGGCGCAACGCATCCACCAGATGGCCGATCGGGCGCTCTTTCATACGCGGCTCGCCGGTCAAAACAATATCGCCTTGCGTCAAGCATAACGCGGCGGCCAGCGGACGCATCGCCGTGCCCGCATTGCCAAGAAACAGTTCTAACGGTTGCGACGCGCTGAACGGTCCACCAATACCGGTGACGTCGCACTCGGTGCGGCTGGGCAAAAGCTGATATTGCACGCCTAACAGTTGCAACGCGTCCAGCATATGGCGAACGTCATCGCTATCGAGCAGGTTTTTCAAACGCGTCGTCCCCGTTGCCAATGCCGCCAGCAACAAAGCACGGTTAGAGACGCTTTTCGAACCGGGAAGGTTAATCACACCATCGATCAGGGAAATAGGCTGTAGGGTAAGGGATTCCTGCATGTAACTCTTAACTCCGGTCATCAACATAAGAAACCCCGGTGCACACCGGGGTTTACTGGTAACAGGTTGCCGCTTCACGTTCTGCGACAACGGTACGACCTGCAACGCCGCGGGCAAACCACGGCGTCACTCGCTGCGGTATTAGCCGTGGCGACGTTCAAAATCCGCCATAAAGGCAGTCAGCGCCTGTACACCTTCCAGCGGCATCGCGTTGTACAGCGACGCACGCATCCCCCCCACTACGCGGTGGCCTTTCAGCGCATGCAACCCAGCCGCTTTGGACTCTTCCAGGAACAGTTTATCCAGCGCGTCGTCACCGAGCAGGAACGGCACATTCATGCGTGAGCGGTTGGCGGCCAGCACATCGTTACGGTAGAAATCGCTGCTGTCGATAGCGCCGTAAAGGTGATCCGCTTTCTCGCGATTGCGTTTTTCCATTTCCACCAGGCCACCCTGCTCTTTCAGCCATTTGAATACCATGCCAGAAAGGTACCAGGCGAAGGTCGGCGGCGTATTGTACATGGAGTCGTTATCGGCCAGCGTTTTGTAATCCAACACCGACGGCAGCACGCTGCGGGATTTACCCAACAGGTCATCGCGCACAATCACCAAGGTTAAACCGGCAGGGCCAATGTTTTTCTGCGCACCGGCATAAATCACACCGAAACGGCTGACATCGATCGGGCAGGACAGGATGCTGGAGGAGAAGTCAGCGACCACAATCTTGTCGCCAAAGTCAGGCGTTTCTTCAATTGCCAGACCATCAATGGTTTCATTCGGACAGTAGTTCACAAAAGCGGCATCGTCAGACAGAGCCCATTCACGCATCGGTTTGGCGGCGCGCAGGCCGTCAATGCGGGTTTTCACGTCAATAACGTTCGGTTTGCAGTATTTTTCCGCTTCGTTAATCGCACTGTGCGCCCAGTAACCACCGTCGATATAGTCCGCTTTAGCGCTGTCACCCAGCAGGTTGAGCGGCACGGCAGCAAACTGCGCGCGCGCCCCCCCTTGGCAAAACAGCACTTTATAGTTGGAGGGGATCTTTAACAGATCGCGCAGATCCTGCTCGGCTTCCGCCGCTACCTGCATAAATTCTTTACTGCGGTGGCTGATTTCCATTACGGACGTTCCCAGCCCACGCCAGTTACACAACTCTTGCTCGGCACGACGCAACACTTCAACCGGCAGCATGGCTGGACCGGCGCTAAAATTGAAAACTTGTGTCATTTCCCCTCACCACGTGTTTAGTACGACTATTTTTAACGTTTTGTCTGTTTTACAGCGACTATTATGATTTTTTGCAACAACCACGTTGGCTATTTGCAGCAGCCATCATGGTTTTTTGCAGCAACCGTCATCATTTGTTTTTATCACTGGCTCCTTCTCGCTGCAATCCTTATTACGCTTTCCCGTATAAAACCCGCACGGCGACAGCGTGGAGTTGTCCGTGAAAAATCCGTATGATGCTCGTCCCATAAAAGAGAAAAGTGACAATCATGAGCCAAACATTCATCCCAGGCAAAGACGCCGCCCTGGAAGACTCCATCGCCCGTTTTCAACAGCAACTCCGTGACCTGGGGTTCAACATCGAAGAAGCCTCCTGGCTGAACCCGGTGCCTAACGTCTGGTCCGTGCATATTCGCGACAAAGATTGCCCGCTGTGTTTTACCAACGGCAAAGGCGCCAGCAAGAAAGCCGCTCTGGCCTCAGCCTTAGGTGAATATTTCGAGCGTCTTTCCACCAACTACTTCTTTGCCGACTTCTATCTGGGCAAGTCAATCGCTAACGGCGATTTCGTACACTACCCGAACGAGCAGTGGTTCCCGCTGCCGGACGATAACAGCTTACCGCAGGGGATTCTGGATGATCACCTGCGCGCATTTTACGATCCTGATAACGAATTGAGCACCAGCATGCTGGTGGATCTGCAATCCGGCAACGACAAACGCGGCATCTGCGCCCTGCCGTTTACCCGCCAATCCGATAACACCACCGTCTACATCCCGATGAATATCATCGGTAACCTCTACGTTTCCAACGGGATGTCCGCTGGCAACACCGCCAATGAAGCGCGTGTGCAGGGGTTGTCTGAGGTGTTCGAACGCCACATCAAGAACCGCATTATTGCTGAAGCCATCAGCCTGCCAACCATCCCGGACAGCGTGTTGCAACGTTACCCCGGCGTGGTGGAAGCCATCGCCACGCTGGAAAAAGAAGGGTTCCCGATCCTTGCCTATGACGCCTCGCTGGGCGGCAACTATCCGGTGATCTGTGTGGTGCTGTTCAACCCCAGCAACGGCACCTGCTTCGCCTCTTTCGGGGCACACTCTGATTTCGGTGTAGCGCTGGAGCGTACCGTCACCGAACTGCTGCAAGGACGCGGGTTGAAAGATCTCGATGTCTTTACCCCGCCGAGCTTCGACAATGATGATGTGGCGGATCATGCCAATCTGGAAACCCACTTTATCGATTCCAGCGGTTTGATCTCCTGGGATTTGTTTAAAACCGACGCGGATTATCCCTTTGTCGACTGGAGCTTTAAAGGCAGCACCGAGCAGGAATTTGCTACCTTGATAGCAATTTTCCACAAAGAGCACAAAGAGGTGTACATCGCCGATTACGAGCACCTGTCTGTCTACGCTTGCCGCATTATCGTGCCGGGGATGTCCGACATTTATCCGGCAGACGATCTGCTGTTGGCAAACAACAGTATGGGTGTGCATTTACGCGAGACCATCCTCTCCCTGCCCGGCAGCCAGTGGGAAAAGCAGGCGTATCTCGATCTGATCGCTCAGTTGGATGATGAAGGTTTTGATGACTTCACCCGCGTGCGCGAACTGCTAGGGCTGGCAACTGGTAAGGATAACGGCTGGCTCACGCTACGTATCGGTGAATTAAAAGCGATGCTGGCGCTGGCAGGCGGCGATCTGGAACAGGCCCTAATCTGGGCGGAATGGACGCAGGATTTCAACAGCTCCGTCTTCAGCTCATCGCGCAGCAACTACTACCGCTGTTTGCAGACGCTGTTGACGCTGGCATTGGACGAAGAGCGTGAGCCATCGCAGTATTACGATGCGTTTGTCAAAATGTACGGCAGCGACACCGTCGACGCCGCGAGCGCGGCTATTGCCGGTGAGCAGTGTTTCTACGGGCTGTTTGACGTCGATGACACCTTCTCCACATTGCCTGCACACCAATCGCTGCTGGCAGCTTACGAGAAACTGCAAGCGGCGAAGCGTCGTTTCTGGGGCTAATGCCGTAGCTCCCGTCCTCCCCGGTTAACGCCGGGGAGCATTCACACTGTTGTGACCTCAAACGGCAACCTTGTTTTTTTCGATCAATTTTCCAGCAACACGCAAGATGTCATCATCCAATTATCTTATAGCTGCGTAATTCGAATAATTCGGCATTTCTCATAAAATGAAGAATAATGTACTTATTGTTATTAAATAGTGAATTTTTAATTAATTTGCAGCAACTCACAACACCGAAATGATACAAAAACGCATATCATTTAACCGTCATTCCGCACCTGATTTTTCTTTTTTCGGGACTTGACGGTATTCTGAAGTTCTGAATTTATTACTGCTTTTTGCAGACCAATCAGCATGAGTACTCCCCACGTTACCATCCGTAACC
>NZ_JBPETA010000137.1:0-8887 GCF_051710365.1 Symbiopectobacterium sp.
GCCTTGTTATAGGAGGGCCAGTTAGTGATTTTAAAATTTTGTTTTGCCATGGAGACCTGATTTTGAAACAACTATGGTGATCTGATCCGATGATTACCCAAACTTTCTATTTATTCAACAAAGCCCAGCAGCAACAGCAGTTGTTGCTGCAAGCGCAACAGGCACAGCAGCAACACAATGCCGCACGCTAACAGGAAGAAACGCTGATCGAGCAGCAGGTGATACCTCTCGATCAGCACCTCGCGAACCAAGGGGAGCGCTGCGCCCAATACCGCCTGGCGTTGAGCCAAACACAAACGCAGCGTGATAGCGAGCAGCAGCAACTGGCTGACCTGCTTCGCCAGCGCGATACCCAGCAAACCCAGCGTAAAACCCGACTCAATTACCAGCAGCAGCATCCTCATCACCGTCACTGGGGCGAACAGCTTGGCGCGTGGCGCGCGGCATTCCAGGACCAGCAGCGCCTGTCAGAGGAACTGGCCGCTGTGGATACACAGCAGCAGCGCCTGACCAACGATGAACAAGCGATGGCGCGCAAGCAGGCTGAGATGAGTGAACAACGTAGCGCGCAACAGCAGCGCTATGACACCTTGCAGCGTCAATGCGAACAGCAGCAACAAGTGTGGCAACAGGCAGAAACGGCGAATCCGATTGCCGGTTTGCGTGAGCGTTACGCGGCGCACCAGCGTGCACGGCAAGCGCGGCGACAGCTCGGGGAATTAACGCAAGCACTCAGCAACCTGTGTCAACAACAGCAAAATAGCGCCAGCAAATGGCTCACGCTGGACCAGCGTTTTCAGGTCGACATGCAGAGCAACGACATGCAACGCAAGGACTGTCAGCGTCTGGAGCAGCAGTTGAACGATGTCGAGCAGCGTGTCGAACTGGAAAAGCGCATCATCAAACTGGAAGATGAACGCGCACTGCTGCAACCGGAAAAACCCTGTCCGCTGTGTGGCTCTACGCACCATCCGGCGATTGCGGAGTATCAAACGCTGGCGCAAACCGCGTTCGAGACACAAGTGCGTATGGCACAACTGCGCACGCTGTGTCAGCAGGAGCGCAGTGAATTGGCACAGCGCGAGGGTGCGCTCGCCGCATTGTCAAAACAGCGTGACGAACTTCAGGACGAGCGGGCCGAACAGGAAAAGCTGTACCAAACGCGCTATACCGCTTGGCAACAGGTGAGTGAGCATTTACACGTAACCTTCACGCCCGAGCAGGAACAAGAGATTGCCGAGTGGCTGACCGCCTGCGATCGCGAAGCAGATATCCTGTTTAGCCAGATAGAAGCGCAAGAACAGCTGCAACGCAGTTGGCAAGATAGTAAGGATTCACTGACTACGGCGCAGCAGCAGCGTCAGGAAACAGAACAGCAGCTTGCCCTGCTGCAACAGCGTATTCAGGCGCTCCGGGAAGGGCTTGCCGAGGCCGCACACAAACAGCAACAGCTCACCGCTGCACTGACAACACAGCAAGAAACACTCGCCGCGGCGCTCGCGCCCTACGCGTTGGTTCCGCCTGCCCTTGCCGAACAACAGCACTGGTTGGCGGAACGTGCCGCCGAAGCGGAACGTTGGAAAACCACCGAACAGCAGTTGCAGCAGGATGACAACACGCTGGCCTCACTGCATGCAACCGTGCAGGAGCGGGAAAAAACATTACAGGCTCTCGACGCCAGCGCCGCACTACAGCAGACACAATGGCAGGACGGGGAAAAACAGCTGGCAGCCTTACGGCAGCAACGCCATGCCCTGTTTGGCGATCGTGACACACAGCAGGTGCGTCACGAATGGCGGCAGCGCAGCGAACAATATCAGCAGAACGTTGATAAGTTAGCCGTCACGCTGCAAGAAGCAGCAGCACAGCTCGCCCGATTAGCGGGAGAGTTGGCCGGACAACGCGCACACCTCGAACACAGTGTAGAGGCGCAACAGCAAGCCGCAGCACAGTTTGCGACAGCCTTGGCGCACAGCCCCTTTATTGATGAAGCCGCGTTCCAGCAGGCGCTGTTGGATGACGACACGCGTCAGGCGCTGCGTACCAAATTCGACGCAGTACATCAGGCCGTCACGGAAACCAAAGCACTGCTACAACAGGCCGCCGTCGCGTTGAACACGCATCTGGCCCAGCGTCCAGAAACCGTGCCGGAGGACGACGCGGCCGCAACGCCTGAACAACGGCTGGAACAACTTGATAGCGCACTGAAAACCAATCTCTATCAACAAGGTGAATGCCAGCAACGGCTGCGCAACGATGAGATGCAACGGGATAAACAGCAAGCGCTACTACAGGAGATCGAGCAACAGAGCCAACAGTATGCCGACTGGAGCTGTCTCAACGACCTTATTGGCTCGCAAAGTGGTGATAAATTCCGTAAGTTCGCTCAGGGGTTAACGCTCGATCATCTGGTATATCTGGCCAACCTGCGCCTTGCCCGCCTGCACGGCCGTTATCAGCTACAGCGTAAAACCGATGATGAGCTTGGCCTGCATGTGCTCGATACCTGGCAGGCCGATGCGGTGCGCGATACCCGCACCCTGTCGGACGGTGAGAGCTTTTTGGTCAGTCTGGCGCTAGCGTTGGCGCTCTCCGATCTGGTGAGCAACAAAACCCGTATCGATTCGCTGTTTCTGGATGAAGGGTTCGGCACGTTGGATGCGGATACACTGGACAGCGCTCTGGATGCGCTGGATAACCTCAATGCCACCGGCAAAACCATTGGCGTTATCAGCCACGTGGAGGCGATAAAAGCGCGTATCTCCACGCAAATCAAGGTCAAAAAGGTGAATGGATTGGGCGTGAGTCAGCTTAATGAGCGCTACGCCCTGTAGCGCTCTGCTTACACAGGCGTAGGCGCGTTATGCTGCCGGCCACAGCCAGGCTGCACCGCGTACACCGCTGGAATCACCGTGGGTGGCCTGACGAATCGGCGTGGTGCACTCCTGACCGAAGATCCAAGGGGTTATCAGCGCGGGCAGCGTCTGATAAAAACGCGGGACATTGCTCATCCCGCCACCCAACACCACGACGTCCGGATCCAATAAATTGATAACGTGTGCGATGGATTTGGCCAGACGTTGCTCATAGCGTTGCAGAGCTTGTTCTGCGGCGCTATCCCCCTGACGCGCTAATGAAACAATGGTTTCCCCATTGCAGGCATGGCTCGTGACATGGCGATAGTCGGCAGCGAAACCGGTGCCGGAAATAAAGGTTTCAATGCATCCGCTTTGACCACAATAGCAAGGCACGGCCTGCGCAAACTGGCGCTCTTGCTCATTCAGCCAGGGCAATAGGTTATGCCCCCATTCGCCAGCGATGCCGTTGCGTCCGGCATGAGCTCGTCCGTTGAGCGCAATGCCCGCACCACAGCCGGTACCGATGATAATGGCAAACACTACATCGAGTCCGGCACCAGCTCCGTCCACCGCTTCAGACACCGCCAGACAGTTGGCGTCATTGGCGAGGCGCACCGGGCGCTGCAACAGTGCGGAGAGATCGTTATCCAAAGACTGATCGTTCAACCACACCGAATTGGCGTTTTTTACGTGATGGGACAGTTGTGACAGGGTGCCAGGAATCCCCACGCCGACGCTCCCGGTCATTCCAGTTGCCTTTTCGGCTTCGTTAACCAGCGTAGCAATGGTGTTCAACGTTCCCTGATAGTCATCACGGGGCGTCGGCAGACGATGGCGGAACAGCGTTTCGCCGTGATCCCCCAGTGCGATGACCTCCGTTTTGGTTCCGCCCAAATCAATTCCAATACGCACAACGCCTACTCAGAAAATTCCCATAATTAATGAATAAATATAAAATTTTTCAAGTATATGTCACAAGGTAACTTTATTCTAGTGTATACGTAACCACCATTACGCGCTGCACTTGCACGCCAAATCCGCTATGATGCGTCCCTCCCCTTTTCATCCGCGTGCCGCGCACGCACCGCCAGGGATAACACCATGTTGTGGTTTAAAAATGTTATTATTTATCGCCTGAACCGCGATATCGCCCTTTCTACTGATGCGTTAGAAAAACAGTTGAGTGAGTTCGCCTTTACCCCCTGCGGGAGCCAGGATCTCTCTCGCACCGGTTGGGTATCCCCGATGGGCGCTCACAGCGATGCACTGACCCACAGCGTTAACGGCCAACTGCTGCTCTGCGCACGCAAAGAAGAAAAGATGCTGCCGTCTCCGGTGATCAAGCAGGCGCTCCAGGCCAAAATCGACAAACTGGAAGCCGAACAGCACCGCAAACTGAAAAAAACCGAAAAAGACACCCTGAAAGATGAAGTGCTGCATACGCTGCTGCCGCGCGCCTTCAGCCGCTTCAGCCAGGTGTGGCTATGGATTGATACCGTCAATCAGTTGATTATGGTTGATGCTGCCAGCGCCAAGAAAGCCGAAGATACGCTGGCGCTGTTGCGCAAAACCCTGGACTCACTGCCCGTGGTGCCCTTGGCGCTGGAAAACTCTATTGAACTCACCCTGACCGAATGGGTGCGCTCTGGCGATGTGCCAGCCGGTTTCACCCTGCAAGACGAAACCGAATTGAAAGCGATTCTGGAAGACGGCGGTGTGATCCGCTGTAAGAAGCAAGATCTGGTAAGTGATGAAATCGCCGTGCATATCGAAAAAGGTAAAGTGGTGACCAAACTGACCCTCGACTGGCAGGAGCGCATCCAACTGATACTGGCAGAAGATGGCACGCTGAAACGCCTGAAGTTCGCCGACACGCTGCGTGAGCAGAACGACGATATCGACAGGGACGATGTGGCTCAACGCTTTGATGCCGATTTTATTCTGATGACCAGCGAGCTTTCCGCGCTGACGACCAATTTGGTTGAGGCGTTGGGCGGCGAAGCGCAGCGCTAAACAAAACAGGGAAGAGAGTGCGTTATGCGACATGAGATTCCGGTCCGCTGCTTTTCCATAGCGCTTTATGTACTGCGCCCGGCGCAGGCTGGCTATCAAGTCCTGCTGCTGCGCCGCAACGGCCACACCCAGCCAGGGCAGTGGTGCCAAATAGCTGGTGGTATTGAAGCCGGGGAGAGCGCCTGGCAAACGGCCCGACGTGAAGCGAAAGAAGAGACGGGATTGCAGTTAACCGATCTCTACTCAGCGGATCGCTGCGAGCAGTTTTACGAAGCGGATAACAATGGCCTGACGCTGGTACCGGTGTTCGTGGCTTATGTCGCTGCCGACGCTGACATTGTGCTTAACGCCGAGCACAGCGAATTCCATTGGGCTACCTTTGAGGAAGCGGCCCAGATGTTGCCCTTCCCCGGCCAGCGCAACATCCTGCATCACATTCATCGTTACTTTGCCGAACAGCAGCCACATCCCTTGTTACGGATGCCGTTGGACGTTTAGCCCTTATTCCAGTAAGCTTTAGTGGCACAGCCCGTTTGACCACCAGCAACGGTGCAGCGTCTGTCTGCACCGTCATTAAACCAATACCTAATGACACACACTCACGCCGAGGGCTGGTTTGCTTTCCCCTATAAGGCATGCTACAAATACAACAGCGTAATATTCTTTTAATTTCGAGGAATGTGGACAAATCGCATTATTTGCGGCGGGTAATACAGAATCATCATGAAGAAAATACAGAACAAAACCATCATTACTTCCATCTACATGCTATTCCTTTCAGCCATTCTTGCCAGTGAGCATCACTGGTGTAGTGAACTTTAGGTTTCTCACTGAATTCAGCGATGGCAACGCCACTCTTGCACGTTTGTCTGCTGATCCTCCTCTTTATCGCATCTGGGAGTCGATCTCTGCGGTATCGCTGTACCCTGTTTTCACGGGGACATCGCGGGCATTACCCAGATGCTACGAGTCACCCTATCAGGGAGAAACATAATGATTTACTGGATCTTTTTAGCCTGCGCGATTGCGGCAGAAATTATCGGCACATTGAGCATGAAATACGCCAGCCTCAGCGGTAGCCCGCTGGGACATATGGTGATGTATGGCATGATTGCACTCTCCTACCTTTTGCTATCGATCGCCATAAAGCGCGTTGCAATGGGCGTGGCTTATGCATTGTGGGAAGGTATCGGTATTATCTTTATCACGTTGTTTAGCGTCATGCTGTTTGATGAATCCCTTTCAGTGTTAAAAGTCATCGGACTGGCAATATTGCTGGTGGGTATCCTGCTGGTGAAATCGGGCGTACGTAAAGCCCCCGCGGCCAATACAACACGAGGAAACCATCATGTTACCGTTTGAATGGCAGCATGCGGCGTTCCTGGGCCTGGCAATTGTGTCGGAGATTGCCGCCAACATTTTCCTTAAACTGTCGGACGGCTTTCGCAACCTGTGGCTTGGGATGCTATCGCTGATAAGCGTATTGGCCGCATTTAGTGCGCTGGGGCAGGCTGTAAAGGGCATCGATCTCACCGTCGCTTACGCGCTGTGGGGAGGATTTGGCATTGTAGCTACCGTGGCAGCCGGGTGGATATTGTTCGGCCAGCGACTCAACAAAAGCGGCTGGGTTGGATTGGGGCTGCTGTTGCTGGGAATGGTGCTGATTAAACTGGCGTAAAAATAGAGCGTCTGACACATCGACCTCAAACCGTCATTCCCATCCACCTCCGTCATTCCCGCGAAGGCGGGAATCTCTGGCCGGTGAACGCGTTTCGTCTCACAGAGATCCCCGGCTTTCGCCGAGGATGACGAGGGAGAAGCTGGCTTGGTCATCAGTCTGAGCGCCTTGCGGCGCTCTTCATGTCCTTATCTCCAGGCATTACACCTTGAAGTGCCCGACCGTGGAGTGTAGCTCTTCCGTTTGCGCCAACAGCGCTTCGGTAGCCGCTGTCGATTCCTGCACCAGCGCCGCGTTTTGCTGCACCATGGAATCCAACTGCGCCATCGCCTTGTTGATCTCCTGAATGCCACGCATCTGCTCATTCGCCGCGTGGGTAATTTCCGACATTACGGTGGTCACGGTAGAAACGCCGCCGACAATCTCCTGCATGGTGTTGCTGGCCTGGCGCACCTGCGTAGAGCCAGAGGTCACGCCGACCACGGTCGCTTCAATCAGGGTTTTGATCTCTTTGGCTGCCTGCGCGCTGCGTTGTGCCAGCGCGCGCACTTCAGATGCAACCACGGCAAAACCACGCCCCTGCTCACCCGCTCTTGCGGCTTCCACCGCCGCATTCAGCGCCAGAATATTGGTCTGGAAGGCAATGCCGTCAATCACACCAATAATATCGCCGATCTTGCCGGACGCGGCGACGATATCTTCCATGGTCATAATCACATCCGAAACCACTTTACCGCCGATGCTGGCATCTTCAGACAGGATTCTCGCCTGATTGTTCACATGCTGTGCCGAACTGGCCGATTCTGTGACCGCCGCTGAGATTTGCTCCAGCGAGGCGGCAGTTTGTTGAATACTCGCCGCCGCTGACTCCGTGCGTGCAGAAAGATCGTTGTTACCTAACGAAATTTCATCCACGGCGACTTTCACCGAGGCACTGATATCACGAATCTGAATCATCACCATGCTGAGTTTGTCGATAAAGACGTTGAATGAGCGGGCAATCTGCGCCACTTCATCATGGCCTTCATCGGGCAAACGCTGACTCAAATCGTTGTTACCATTGCTGATGTCATCCATCGCATCGCGCACTTGCAGCAGGCGTTTAAGGGTTTTGGTAATGATGGCGCCAACAACCAGCGAGCCGAGCAGTGAAATAATCACCAACGTTATCACCGATGTGGTCAGCAGTGAACGCATGCCCGCCTTGGCTTCTGCCCGGTCGAGCGCCACCAGAATGTACCAGTCGGTGCCCGCAATCGGGGCCGCCCGCACCATACGCTCCGCGCCGCCCATCGCCACGGTCACCGGATGCTGCGCGGTCAGTAATTCGCTGAGTACAACGCCCGGTGCAATATCCGTGATATTTTTCAGCGTCAGACTTTCATCCGGATGCGCAATGATCACACCGGTTTTGTCTATCAGCACGCCAAAACTGGCCGGTGTCGGGTTGATGGAGCGCACGTTGGCAATCACATTTTCCATCGTCACGTCACTGCCCAATACGCCTTTAACGCTGGAGCCTGAAACGACCGGAGAAACAAATGACACCACCAGTTTATTGGTCACCATATCAATATAAGGCGTAGTGGCGACCGGTTTGCCCATCTGCACGGCCTGCTTGTACCAGGGGCGTACTGTCGGGTTGTAATCTGACGGAATACCGCCCGGATCGGCAAATTTTGCCGTGCCATCCGCATACCCCATATAAACGTTCAGGAATTTCCCCGCAGCTACCATCTGTTTGAACAGCGGAATCGGGTCCTCATGGGTCAACACCCAGTCATTCATGGAAGAGATCATCTGAATTTTTGACGCCACCCAGTCACTGATGGCCAGACTGTGGCTACTGGTTACCGAATCCAGCGTATCTTCGATAGAAGACTCATTCGCATTATTGGCAATGGTGTAATTCAGGTAGGTATTTACGGCGAGGGAAAAAACCACAATAGACGCACACACCGCCAATATGCGCGCTCGCGTTGTTTTCAGCATAAATCACTCTTAGTGGAAGATAGCTATATATTCTATAACGACAGAATAAAATCAAACTTGAGCTCGTATCGTGGCGCTAAAGAAGATGTATAACAGGAAAATAGAACTTAGTATGATATTTTTCACTCATTCAGGCATGCACTTCACGGTTCATTACCAGATTGGCATAAAAAATCAGTTTATTTCATCAAATAAAATGATATCACCGGGATAGTGTGCTTATCCGTCATTCCGCACCTACTTTAAGAATAAATTCGACGGTATCGCTCGCCGAGAACATCAACGATGGTCTTGTGAACAGAATTGAGGTTGGATACTTGTGGTGGTCTGTCACCAATACTGAACT
>NZ_JBPETA010000138.1:0-8698 GCF_051710365.1 Symbiopectobacterium sp.
GCCTTGTTATAGGAGGGCCAGTTAGTGATTTTAAAATTTTGTTTTGCCATGGAGACCTGATTTTGAAACAACTATGGTGATCTGATCCGATGATTACCCAAACTTTCTATTTATTCAACAAAGCCTAAAAACGGCTGACGTGGTGATTATCGGTGCTGGGGCTTCAGGCACATCCGCCACCATGGCCGCAGCCGAAAAAGGCGCGAAAGTTATTCTGTTGGAAAAACAAGGTGTGGTCGGCGGCACCGGGAATTTTGCGGAAGGGATCTTCGCCGCAAACAGTTCCATGCAAAAACGTTAGGGAATTATCGTTACCCCAGACATGGCGTTCAAAACCATCATGGAATACAGCCACTGGCTGGCCAACCCGTTCGTGGTTCGCGCGTTTGTTAACCGCTCTGCTGATACCATCGAATGGGTGAAATCCAAGGGTATCAAGTTCGAATACATCGGTCCTGGGGGGCCAGGCGGAATGTTGACCTGGCACGTTATTGACGGACCGGGCCATGGTCGTTTCCTGATCAAAACCTTCCATGAGCAGTTTAAAAACATGGATGTCACAACAATGGTGAAAACCGCCGGTAAAGACCTGATCGTGAAAGACGGAAAAGTCACCGGCGTGACGGCGCAAGACGAGCAAGGCAACACCATCCAGATCGATGCCAAAGCGGTTATCGTCGCCACCGGTGGTTATGCCAACAACAAAGAGATGCTGCAAAAATACGTCGCCTTCCCGGATACCATTATGGTGGGCAACGTCGGTAAAGATGGCGACGTGATCAAAATGGCCTGGAAAGCCGGCGCCAAAGATGAAGGGATGGGCGTACTGCAAGCTTACCGCCCTGGCCTGCCAGACTACGCGCCAAACTCCCACATGCTGGCCGCTGCACGCCAACCTTATCTTTGGGTAGATACCCATAGCCGTCGTTTTACCGATGAATCCAACGTGATTATTTGGCCTCACTCCGGTAATGCGCTCTCCAAAGCGGGCGGCATCATGTACTCCATCTTTGATGAAACCTCACGTAAACATTACGTGAACGACGGGATCGACGTACCGATCGGTGAATGGGTTATCGCTAACACCAAGCTCACCAAGTTTGATGAAGAGTTTGATAAAGAGCTCCAGAAAAACCGCGGCTTTGTCTACAAGGCACAAACGCTGGACGCACTGGCTAAAGCCATGGGCGTTGACGCCAGCGTGCTGAAAGAGACCATCGATCAGAACAACGTCTTTGCCGCACAAAAACGTGACGAAGTGTTCAACAAGAACATGGATTACCTGCGTCCGGTGAAAACCGGGCCGTTCTATGCCGTTAAAATGCAGCCTGCCGCACTCGGCACGCTGGGCGGCGTGAAAATTAACGAGAAGATGCAGGCCATCAACAAGGACGGCAATGCTATCCCAGGTCTGTATGTCACCGGTAATGACGCAGGCGGCATGTACGGCGACACTTACGATCTGCTGTTAGGCGGCGGCACCTTCGGTTTCGCCCTGAACTCAGGCCGTATTGCCGCAGAAAGCGCGTTAGATTACATGCACTTCAAAAAACAATAATCCTGCTCGCCAGCAACCTGCGCCTTTAAGGGCAGGTTGCTCTTTTCACTATCCCGCCTTACGAAACGTCAGATTAAACCGGTAATCCTCCGTTCCTGCTTTGATGGCCTGCACACCGTGAAAACGCAGGCGTGACGGCCCGCCCCACACCAGCACATCACCCTGCGTCAGCGGGATACGCTGCACAGCATCACTGCGCTGCATACCGCCAAACTGAAAGATGGCCGGTAACCCAAGCGACACGGAAACAATCGGCTGCGAGAAATCCCGCTCATTTTTATCCTGATGCAACGACATCCGGCTGCCCACCGCATAGCGATTCATCAGGCAAGCATCGGCAACAAAGTCAGAAAACCCCGCCTCATGCGCGGCCTGTTGCGCCAGTTGAGCAAACAGCAGCGGCATCACGGGCCAGAGCGTTCCCGTGAGGGGATCGTGGCACGAATAGCGATAACCCTGCGCATCCGTCACCCAGCCCAGTGAGCCACAATTGCTCATGGCGGCCGACATGACAAAACCGCCTGACGTGGTCATCTGTCGAAACGGGGCCACGCGCGTCAGTTGATCAATCATCTGCATTAACGTTGGTGCACTCTCAGCGGCAAACCCGCGCAACACCACTGCGCCCAGTGCCAGCGTCTGCGTCCAGCGCGGTGTGCCCTCGTGCGCAAACAGATCATCCATCATGGGATACTTTAGCCTCGTTCTCCAGCAGTTGGCGTTTACGCGCGATGCCCCACCGATAGCCCGACAATGCCCCATCGGTGCGAATAACCCGATGGCAAGGGACAATAACCGCCAGACGGTTGGCGGCGCATGCACCAGCCACCGCGCGCACCGCGTCCGGCTGACCAATTTTTTCAGCAACATCGCGGTAGCTGAGCGTGGTTCCCCGAGGGATGTCTCGCAGAGCCTGCAAGACACGCAGTTGAAACGCAGTGCCACGAATATCGAGCGGTAACGTCAACGGCGCGCCCGGTGAGTCAATAGCGCGGATGACCAGCGCCATGCGTTGCTCAAACGCCACATCGCCTTCAACCAACGTCGCATTGGCAAACAGAGAGTGCAGCTCGTTTTTCAATGCAGTGGCATCATCCCCCAGTAAAACGGCGCAGACCCCGCGCTCGCTCTCCGCCACCAGCACAGCCCCCAGCGAACACGAGCCAATAGTAAAATGAATCGTCATGCCCTGCCCCTTGTGTTTAAAACTGCGCGGCGGCATGCCCAGCAGTTGATGAGATTCCTGATAAAACTGCTCGCTGGAATGAAAACCCGCCGCCAATGCGGCTTGCGTTACCGGCGCATCACCGTTCAGCAAGGCGCGCACACGCTGACCACGCAACGCGGTAGCATAACGTTTTGGCGTCACGCCAACCTGGGTTTTAAACAGCCGGTGAAAATGGTAGGGGCTGATACCCACCGCCTTTGCCACTTGCGCCAACGTCAGCGATGTCTCGGCCTGCGCCATCAGTTGGCAGGCGCGCTCAATAGCTGCACATTGCCGTTGCTCACGGGACGGGTTTCCTGGGCAGCAACGTTTACAGGGCCGGAACCCGGCCTGCCGCGCCGCATCCACAAAGAACTGCACGTTTTCCCGCAGCGGCAATCGGGACGCACAAGAAGGCATGCAAAATATTCCCGTGGTTTTAACACCATAGACAAAACGACCGTCAGCCTGTTTATCGCGTCGGCACAGGGCATCCCACCATGTATTTTCACGTAGAGCACGTTCTTCCTCAGGAAAAGCGCGTGCGTTTGTCGACATCACTCACCTCGCAGTCTCTGGTCACAACAGAGATCACACCCTACCGGTTACGTCTGGTAAATACCTGACTGATTCTTGCTTTCTCATTCCAGAAACGCATCGCAGGGTGACAACCCTGATTCACTCTTTTATGCTGAAAGCCCACCCTTTTTCTTTCACGTTCAGGATCAAGTATGTCACACCCGCAGCCGGTATTATGGAACTCGGCGCAGAGCGTGCATCTGGCATGCGAACATCTGCGCACGCTTGGGCCACGCTGGCAAGCACTGTTGGACCACATCGGCGAATGTCAGCACCAAACGCACCCGCATCGTGAACCCTATGAAGCGCTAATGCGTGCCGTGGCTTACCAACAGCTCACCACTCGCGCGGGTGATGCCATGATCCGCCGCCTGTTGGATGCTTTTAGCCCTGACGGGCAGGTATTCCCTTCCGCTGAGCAGATTGCTGCCAGTGAGAAAGACGCGCTGCGCCAATGCGGCTTCTCAACGCGCAAAGCAGAGACGCTGCACTTAATTGCACAGGGGGCACGCGACGGTTTGGTGCCCACGCGAGAACAGGCGCTAACCATGGACGACGACACGCTCATCGAACGGTTATCGACGTTGAAAGGCATTGGCCGCTGGACGGTCGAAATGTACCTGATTTATGGATTGGAGCGAATGGACATTATGCCGCTGGACGATCTCGGCATCCGCTTAGGGTTATGCTATTTGCATCAGCGCGATGCGATACCCTTGCGCCGTGAATTGGCGGAACTCAGCCTGCCGTGTCAGCCGTTTCGCACCGTCGCCGCCTGGTATTTGTGGCGCAGCCCGATGATGCCAGACTACGCCGATTTCAAAAGCCGCCTGAAAACCAGCAACCGCAAAGGCTGATGGCATTAGTGGGGGCGTGATGCGGCGGGCGACTTCCCGTGCTCACCGTCTCTGCGCGCCATAAACCGGGCGCGCAGTTTGTCATATACCCAGTTATACACCACGGTATACGGCAGGAAAAACAGGAAAAAGCCGATCTCGACCATCAGAGCCTGCCACAGCGTAAGCCCCAGCATCCAGGCCGCAACGGGCAGACCAATCAGGATAAAACCGCCCTCAAAGCCTAATCCGTGCAAGATACGCACCTTAGCACCGCGCGCCACGCGTGATACCGGCCACAGGCGATCGAACAGGGCGTTATAGATGATATTCCACACCATGGCGATGCTGGATAGCATAATCGCCAATGCGCCTATGGAAAATAGCGGTTTGTTAAACAGCCAGGCACCAATGGGTGCCGTGATCAATAGGGCAACCACTTCATAGCCGACAGCATGAAACACACGCTCACCCACGCTTCGGCGTTGTACCGCGGTTGTTTGTCTCTTTGCTGCGTTAGATTGCATACATCACCACACTTTTATTCATCAATTTGGTATTGGATCAATTAACAAAACAGGCGGTGGAGAAAATCCCTCACCGCTTGACGATGGCAGGTTATATCGTTATTACTAGAAGAGTGAAATTAATATCCATCGATAAAAGCGATGGACTTAAGAAGAGAGCGGTGATGCGCTATCCTCCCGAATCCCTGATTGCCTTTGTTACCGCCGCGCAAACCGGCTCTTTTTCAGCAGCAGCGCGTCAGCTACGTAAAAGCCAGTCCACCGTGAGCGCGGCCATTGCCAACCTCGAAGCCGATCTCGGACTGGTGCTGTTCGATCGTTCCGGGCACCAACCGCGACTGACGGATGATGGTCATAAGGTACGGGTGCACGTACAGGCCATTCTTGCCGCCAGCGACACGCTGGATGCGCTGGCGGTGCGTCTGGCTAACCGTATTGAACCGCGCCTGACCTTTGTGTTGTCGGATATGTGGAAAGCGGCGCATTACGATCCCCTGCTGCACGCGTTTTCTGCCCGCTTTCCTGATATCGAGTTTGAGTGTCTGATCGCCGAAGATGAGGATGCCATCGACCTGCTTCAGACGCAGCGCGCACACATGGGGGTGATTCGTACCCAACCACACTATCCGACAAAAATCAGCGCCTCACGACTACACGTGAAAACTGAAATGGCCATCTTTGTTGCCGCACAGCATGCATTGGCGCAGCAACAGTCTGTCTCACCGCAGCAGTTGACGACGGTACGCCAGCTTTATCTGAATACCTATACGCGCACAGAACGCCAGCCAAAAGAAGGCATTATCTGGTCTGCCCCCTCTTACCTTATGCTGCTGGAAATGGCAGAACAGGGGTTTGGCTGGAGCATCCTGCCACGCTGGTTGGTCGCCCAGTTTGGTCATCAGGTGTTGGTGGAACTCCCGGTGGCAGGTTGGCCGCAACTGATTGAAATGGATGTAGTGTGGTCAAAACAGTATCCGCCAGGACCGGCAGGGTTTTGGATGATTGATAATTTGCTGATGCAAAAAGATCCGACATTGTCTTGAAATAGATGAGACCTTGATAGATCGCTACAGACCCACTATTTTCATATCGGCACGATAAAAAACTACATTATTTAAAGGGAAATAAGTCGATAAATTTACTTATTTTTATTAAACAAGTTACGCAATATAATAAGCATCAATGCCTACGTGGCGCATTATTGCTTTTTTGCCATTTTCACTGCGTTTTTTTATCGCCCAGGATGTAAAAACCCGCCGATTGGATGCAAAAACTGTGATATACCAAAGTGGTACGTGATGCCAGAAACCCCTACCATGGTCAGGATAATTGTGCTAAAGCATAACTGAATAACTATATATACCCTAAATAATTCGAGTTGCAGGAAGGCGGCAAGGGAGAAACAAATTTGTCTGGAACAAATTTGAACAGCGCCTGCGCTGGCCCGTAGGGTGAACCTCAGGGATGAGGTTCATTAATCCCGATGAGCTTACTGAAGTAAGTGATTCGGGTGAACGAGTGCAGCCAACGCACCAGAAACTTGAAGTATGACGGGTATAAAAATGATAACCATATGCAAGACATAAAATCTTCCAAGGAATACTGAATCTTTCTTTTAATTTGTTGCAAGTGAGAAAAACATGTCGAATAAACCATTTTATTATCAAGAACCTTTTCCGCTAAGCAAAGATAACACCCAATATCGCCTGATCAGCAGCGATTTTGTTTCCACCGCCCAGTTTGAAGGTGAAGAGATCCTGAAGATCGACCCGCAGGCATTAACCCTGCTGGCACAACAGGCCTTCCATGATGCATCGTTTATGCTGCGTCCGGCTCACCAACAGCAAGTGGCTGATATCCTCCACGACCCTGAGGCGAGTGAAAACGACAAATACGTAGCGCTGCAATTCCTGCGTAACTCGGAAATTGCCGCCAAGGGCATTTTGCCGACCTGCCAGGATACCGGTACGGCGATTATCGTTGGTAAAAAAGGCCAGCAGGTCTGGACGGGCGGCAATGACGCTGAAGCGCTGTCCCGCGGCGTGTATAACACCTTTATTGAAGATAACCTGCGCTATTCACAGAACGCTGCGTTGGATATGTACAAGGAAGTCAATACCGGCACCAACCTGCCGGCTCAAATCGATCTGTACAGTACGGAAGGGGCGGAATACAAATTCCTGTTTGTCACCAAAGGCGGCGGCTCCGCCAACAAGACCTACCTTTATCAGGAAACCAAAGCGCTGCTGACGCCGGAAAAACTGAAAAACTTCCTGGTAGAAAAAATGCGCTCACTGGGCACCGCAGCCTGCCCGCCGTACCACGTTGCCTTTGTTATCGGCGGTACTTCAGCGGAAAGCACGCTGAAAACCGTGAAGCTGGCTTCTACCAAATACTATGACGCGTTGCCGACCAGTGGCAATGAACATGGGCAAGCCTTCCGCGACGTTGAACTGGAAAATGAACTGCTGAAAGCCGCACAGGATCTGGGATTAGGCGCGCAGTTCGGCGGTAAATATTTCGCTCACGATATCCGCGTTATTCGTCTGCCGCGTCACGGTGCTTCCTGCCCGGTTGGCATGGGCGTTTCCTGTTCCGCTGACCGCAACATCAAGGCAAAAATCAACCGTGACGGCATCTGGCTGGAACAGCTAGAGCAGAATCCGGGCAAATACATTCCTGAGCATCTGCGTGAGGCTGGAGAAGGTGAAGCGGTCAAGATTGATCTCAACCAACCGATGGAACAAATCCTGAAAACGCTGTCTCAGTATCCGGTTTCCACGCGTCTCTCCCTGTCAGGCACCATCATTGTGGCGCGCGATATTGCTCACGCCAAGCTCAAAGAGCGCATCGACAACGGTGAAGGATTGCCGCAATACGTCAAAGATCACCCGATTTACTACGCAGGCCCGGCCAAAACGCCGGAAGGCTATGCTTCTGGTTCGTTAGGGCCAACCACCGCAGGACGCATGGATTCCTACGTTGATCTGTTGCAGGCTAACGGCGGCAGCAAAATCATGCTGGCGAAGGGTAACCGCAGCCAACAGGTGACCGACGCCTGCCATAAACACGGCGGTTTCTATCTCGGCAGCATTGGTGGCCCGGCAGCGATTCTGGCGCAGAACAGCATCAAGAGCCTGACCTGTGTTGAATATCCCGAATTGGGTATGGAAGCGATTTGGAAAATCGAAGTGGAAGACTTCCCGGCGTTCATTCTGGTGGATGACAAGGGGAATGATTTCTTTCAGGTGATCCAGTCCAATAAGTGCACTCGCTGTGCCTGATACTTCTGGTGTTAATCTGAGTTGAATGACGCACACACCAGACATCTGTTGGTGTTAACCCGCGTTGAATGACGTACGCACCAGATATCTTTTGATGTTAACCCGCGTTGAATGACGCAGAGGAAACGGGTAACGCCAGGATGAACGGAGTTTTATGCAGGCATAGGCGTCATATTTCGTGCGCGAACCTGTTCGCCTCTATCTGCTAACCGCGTGGCACGCGCCCGACACGGGGTGTGCAGTCGCCCACACCCCGTGACCCCGCGCTTTTTGCGGAATAACGCCGCTTCGCGGTGCCTTCAGAAAAATCTGTCGCCGGACGGACCGCTCCCGACGCGTTCCCTACGCGGCGGGAGCTTTCGCCGCATCTATGCGGCTCATCCTGGCGCCATCTTCTTCTTCAGCGTTATTCGACGCGGAACGTCAACCCCTTATCGGTCATACTCCCACCATTAAAGATGCATTTTAAATACATTTTTATAGCTATTCTTTGTCAGGCTTTATAAACTACCGGCAACGCGGTAAAACGCGATAAGAATGTATAAGCTCCCCGAGGTGTATGATGCAAAATCTGATCTGTTATAAAACCGTCATTCCGCACCTGATTTTTCTTTTTTCGGGACTTGACGGTATTCTGAAGTTCTGAATTTATTACTGCTTTTTGCAGACCAATCAGCATGAGTACTCCCCACGTTACCATCCGTAAC
>NZ_JBPETA010000139.1:0-8616 GCF_051710365.1 Symbiopectobacterium sp.
TCTAAGTCTGCGTGACTACGATGCTTAGGTGGGTGAAGCCATGGCGATGGTCAAAGCGCTTAACCGGATCACGCTATTAGGAATGCCGAACAGTATTCGCATCACGTAACAATCGACCCGATGGGGCCAGTCGTTACAAGTTCTGATTTATTCAACAAAGACCATCGTTGATGTTCTCGGCGAGCGATACCGTCGAATTTATTCTTAAAGTAGGTGCGGAATGACGGATTCAAGGCTAAAGTAGCCCTAATGGGATGTGCTGTAAGAGGGGGCAAAGGCTCTGGGTGTTCTTTCTGTCAAAACGATATAAAAGTCGGCTTGTTATGACAGAGGGAATAGCCGATGATCCTGAATCAGGATCATCGGCTTTAAATCGAAGGTTTAGATAAGTAACCTGCTAGCGTGTGATATCCGCTTCCGGTGACGGTTTTTCTGACGCTGCGTTCACTTTATACCGTTCCATATACTGGTGCTGGAAAACGCACATACGAATGGTATTGCGGTATTCGCCGTTGATGAAAAACTCGTGGCGCAATTCGGCTTCGACTTCAAAGCCCAGCTTGGCATAAATGTGGATAGCCTTGGTGTTCTCTTTATCCACAATCAGGTACAGCTTGTACAGGTTCAGCACGGAAAACCCGTAATCCATCGCCAGCTTGGCGGCGGCGCTGGCATAACCACGCCCCTGATGGGCGGGGTCGATAATAATCTGGAATTCTGCGCGGCGGTGGATATGGTTGATTTCCACCAGTTCAACCAGACCTACCCGATTTTTTTCAAACTCGATGATAAAGCGCCGCTCGCTTTGGTCATGAATGTGCTTGTCGTAGAGATCGCACAGTTCCACAAAGGCTTCATAGGGCTCTTCAAACCAATAACGCATCACGCTGGCGTTGTTATCCAACTGATGGACAAAATTGAGATCCTCTCGTTCCAGAGGCCGTAAACGCACGATATTGCTCGCGCCAGACATGGTTCCTCCCATTACATGTTTGCCACATGGCAACAGGATGAGTATAGCGTGCTTTGTTCGCAGAACCACCGTTTGCGGGGGGATCAGAGGAAAAGGACCGCGCCCTTATTGTTAAGATCAAAGGGCGCGGCATGGCGGGATTAAAAATCTACGCTGGCGCGCAGCAGCACCTGACGTGGTTCACCCACCGCCACTCGCAGGTTGTTGCCGCTGGACGGGTAGCAGGTTTTATCAAACAGGTTCTTCACGTTCATCTGCCATTTCACCTTGTAGCCGTTAAACGGCACGGTATAGGCAACAAAAGCGTCAGCAACGGTGTAATCATCGAGATAGAAGCTGTTGGCAGCATCTCCCGCACGGCGACCCACGTAGCGCGCACCGGCACCTGCGCGCAGGTCGTCTCCGGCATGCCAGCCAAGCGACCCAAAATCTTGTGTCAGGAACAGCGCGGCGGTGTGGCGGGCGGCGTTGGTCATTTCATTGCCGTTATTTTTCGGATCGGCAACTACGCGCGCATCGGTGAAGGCGTAGCTACCGATCAAGCTCAGCGAATCGGTGAGCTTACCGGCCATATCCAGTTCAACGCCCTGTGAGCGCACTTTGCCTGAGGTGCGTGTCACTGTTTCATTGCCGATGGTTTCATCCACCATCACGTTACGTTTCACGATATCGAACAGCGCCAGGTTGGCGGTGATACGGTCCGGCAGATCGATTTTTGTGCCCACTTCAATAAGAACGGCCCAGTTCAGGAGGAAGTGCGCCGATTTGAGTGGCAATGGACGAATTGGGTTTGAACGACTCGCTGTAGCTGGCGTAGAGCGAACTGTTCGGTGTCAGGCTGTAGATAATGCCGATGCGCGGTACCAAGCGGTGGTAGGAACCGTCGGTGTTGGCGACAAACGGGCGGCCTTTGCCTGCCATGACATCAAAGCTGTCGTAACGTAATCCGCCCAGCAACTGCCAGCGTTCGTTCAGGCGCAGGGTGTCCTGCACGAAAAAGCCGGTGCTGTCGATATTTTCACGCTGATCGCTGTCTTTGGCGCTGACCGTGGTGGATGCGGGCAGTGTGCCGTAGACCGGGTTGTAAATGTTGAAACCTGAGGTTGCTGTGCCACAGATCATGTCGCCACGGAAGGTACGATCGGCTTCATAGTCAACGCCAAACAGCAGTTGATGGTTGATGCGTCCCCAGTCTACGTCGCCATTCAGGGTCAGTTGAACGATTTGCGCCTGACTGCGTGCGTCTGCCGTTGCATCCGGTTGACGGGTTAGTATTCCGGTCGCTGTGTTGAATTTGGTGGCGCGTGCCTGATTGTCGCTATAGCGGTTACGTGCATAGGAATAGGCGAGGTTGCTCTTCCAGCGATCGTTGAGCGTTCGCTCCATCTGGAACGTCACGGTGTCCTGATCGCCGCGCGTGGCGTTATAATGCTCGTCAAAGCGGCGGTCGCGCGGCGTATTGACCGGCTTGCCAGTATTGGGATTTATGATGGTACCGCGATCGAACGGCGTCAGGTATTCCTGATGTTCATAGGCAAGGCGCACCGTGGTGTCATCTCCATACCACATCACTGACGGCGCAACGGTGGTTTGGCGCTTGCGGCCAAAATTGCGCCAGTAATCAGTTTCGTCGTGATCGACCAGCATTCGGTAAGCCAAACCGTTGTCTCCCAGTGGTCCGGTGACATCCACCTGCCCGCCGCCCCCGTTAAAGCTGCTCTGCCAGCCTTCGATATGGGTTTTCTGAACCAGTTCCGGTTTTTTACTGATGATATTGATCACACCGCCGGGTTCACCCATGCCTTACAGCATGGAGGCCGGGCCTTTGAGGACTTCAACGCGTTCGCTGGTAGGCGTGAAATTGCGGGCCTGCATCGAACGAATGCCATCGCGAAACAGGGACCCATCGGGGTTGTCGCCAAACCCACGTTTAATCACCGCATCCTGCGTCCCCCCCCCCCCCCCGAGTGTGTTGGCTTGGGTAATACCGCTGATGCTGTACAGCGCTTCGTCCAACGTGCGTGCCGCCTGATCGCGTAACACCTGCGGTGGCACGACGTTAACCGCCTGCGGCACGTCCAGCAGACGTGCTTCGGTGCGTGTGCCGGTTACGCTTTTGTGCGGTTGATAGCTGCTGTCTGTATCGGCGGTGGCGCGGTCAGATTGCGTGACCACCACGGTATCTTCCTGCGCGCTCGATGAGGCAGCGTGCGAACCCAGTGGCAACAGCGCGATAAGTGGCCAACTGAGACGTATAAAATTAGCGTTCATGTGCGATGTGACTCCAGAATATCCCTTAAAATTCAATAGTTAAGAATTGTTGGTAGAGTTGTTTTAAGGTGTCTTGCGGTTGCAAATCGGCAAACAGATCGGGGTAGAGCGTTTTGGCAAACATCTCCACCATCTCCACCATCACTACGTGATACGGGCTTAGGTAGAAGTTGTGCCACATACTCCAGGCGCACCCCTGCTGCACGGCGTTGAGGTGTGACAGAATGGGCTCTTGTTGCAGTAGGGTGGTAAAGCTGTTTTGCGCTTGCTGCTCGGAAACGTCCGGGCCCAGCATCAGTACCGAGAACCGTTTTCCTTCTGGCCCCACCATGCCGGTGGCGATATAGACATCGGGGTTGGCTGCCAGCACTTTTTCCGGATTGAGTTCACCATAGACGCGCTGAATGCTGTCGGCTGCGATGTTATCGCCACCGGCAAAGCGCAGTAGCTCACCAAGATTGCCACCAACTGCTGTGGTACAGCAGGTATCGCGGCGGCTCAGATGCAGGTGCAGCATCACGGTGGGCTTTTGGCCGTGATAGCGCGCCAGGCGTTGCGAAATGGCGTCCATATGCTGCTGGTAAAACGCGCTGAATGCGGCAGCACGTTCAGTGCGGTTGAGTACTTCGCCGAGTAAACGGACGCTGGGCAGGGTGTTTTTCAACAGTTCGACGCGCAGATCGACATAAATTACCGGGATGCCTGCGCGTTCAAGCGTCTGCTGTAGCGCATCATCCTCCGCCGAGGTTTTAGCCAGACGCGGCAGGATTACCAGATCGGGCTTTAACGGAATGGCTTCGGCATTCAGCGTGCGCGGCCCCCCATCGCCAAGACGCGGGATTTGTGCAATGGCAGGAAACGCGGTGGTGTATTTTTCCCAGCTTTGCGCGTCGTAACGCGCTATATCGCCGGGCCAGCCCACCACGCGCTGTGCCGGATTACCGGGCTCCAGCAACGCAAGGGTATAGAACAAACGGCTTTCACCGAGAAAAAGACGTGAAGGATTATCGGGAATCGTTACCTGACGTCCCAGCAGGTCGGTAACGGTCTTTCCCCAGGCGGTGGTGTTCGCCAACAGCAGCACGACCAGTAACGCTTTGGTCAGGAATAATGCGCGCATATTCGCCCTCTGCATAAAATCGAGCAGGGGAAGTTAATGAGTATGAGAGTGATTATCAATAATGCTAAAGTGGGGAAAGTGCGACAAAACGATAATGTTGTTTTATATTATTAGGATGGTAATAATTTCGTAAGTAAATAAAGTGCCGTTCAGCGGGAACTTTCAGGGCGGCAGAGTGCTACCGCCTGAAAGTCAGTGGGAATTAGCGTTATTCGGCAGCATAACCCTGTTTGGGAATACGCACGCCGTCGAGCCAGGCTTCGCCCTCGCGCATTTTGAGACGCCCTTCGGCAAACCAGTTCACCACCAATGGATAGATGGTGTGTTCCTGGGTTTGTACCCGAGCTGCAAGCGCTTCTTCCGCATCATCACTAAACACTGGGACCTTGGCTTGCAGAATCAGAGGGCCGCCATCCAGTTCGTCAGTCACGAAGTGGACCGAAGTGCCATGTTCCTTCTCGCCATTTTCCAGCGCTTTGCGATGGGTATGCAGGCCCGGGTACTTGGGCAGTAGGGACGGGTGGATGTTCAGCATTTTGCCTGCAAACAGCGCAACGAACTCCGGGCTGAGGATGCGCATATAACCCGCTAGTACCACCAGGTCCGGTTGGTATTGCGCCATCTCTTCTGCCATTGCTGCGTCAAAGGCAGCTCGGTCAGCGAACCCTTGTGGGTCGATGACATAGGCCGGAATCTCGGCTTCTTGCGCCAGTACCAGACCATAGGCTTCTGGATTGTTGCTGAATACGGCCGCGATATTCGCTTTGACACGCTTGCGCGCGCAGGCGTCAATCAACGCCTGCAAGTTGCTTCCTTGACCTGAGAGCAAGACAACGATGTTTTTCATTAATTAATGACCACTGCGTCTCCGGCGTTAGCGGGTTGAATAACGCCGATTTTCCATGCGGTTTCACCCTGGCTATTGAGGAATGCCACGGCTTCCTCTGCCTGTTCAGCAGGCAGTGCGATAATCATACCCACACCGCAGTTAAAAGTACGGTACATTTCGTGACGGCTGACGTTGCCCGTCTGTTCCGGATCGGTTTTGCTCACCTCGAGAATCTTACGTACCAGCGAATAGCCGTTAGAGTGTGGGCCACTGGCTGCCAGTGCTACCAGAGTATCACCCACCTGCACTTTACTTCCGTCGATGATCTCTGATTTTTCAACAACACCGACGCAAAAACCGGCGACGTCGTAATCTTCACCGTGGTACATGCCGGGCATTTCAGCGGTTTCGCCACCGACCAGCGCACAGCCTGACTGCTTGCAGCCTTCGGCGATACCGGTGATCACGCTGGCGGCGGTATCGACATCCAGTTTCCCCGTGGCGTAGTAATCCAGGAAGAACAGCGGCTCGGCCTCTTGAACTACCAGGTCATTGACACACATGGCCACCAGATCGATACCGATGGTGTCGTGGCGTTTCAGATCCATGGCAAGACGCAGCTTGGTGCCGACCCCGTCAGTACCGGAAACCAGAACCGGTTCACGGTATTTTTGGGGCAAGGCGCACAGGGCACCGAAACCGCCCAGACCGCCCATCACTTCAGGACGGCGGGTTTGTTTCACTACGCCTTTAATACGGTCTACCAATGCGTTACCAGCATCAATATCCACGCCTGCGTCTTTGTAGCTAAGAGAGGTTTTGTCGGTCACTGCGGAGTCCCCACGGAGAATACAATTGGTGGTGAGATAGTGAGCATATCCAGCCTGGTGGATCTACCCCTATCGAAGCGCGCTAATTCTAACAGCGAGAGCAATCGTTTGCGAGTGGTGTGTTGCCTGCTTTGCATTTTTCCTGTTCAATGAGAATTTCCCTGCACGGTTGATCTGGATCAGGCTATAACCTGTAGCGCTTAAGCAAAAAAGCAGTATAATCCCGCGATTTTTTTTATGATGGGCTGCCATGTCCGCCCTCGGCGCACCGATTCTGCGTCGTGAGGATATCCGTCCACTTTACTATAGGGGGAATAGAATGAAGGTCGTCGAGGTTAAACACCCGCTCGTCAAACATAAACTTGGCCTGATGCGTGAAAACGATATAAGTACAAAACGCTTTCGTGAACTGGCATCCGAAGTCGGCAGTTTATTGACCTATGAAGCCACCGCCGATCTGGTCACTGAGAAAGTGACTATCGAAGGCTGGTGCGGTCCGGTGGAAGTCGATCAGATCAAAGGCAAAAAAATTACCGTGGTGCCGATCCTGCGAGCAGGCCTGGGCATGATGGAAGGCGTGCTGGAAAACGTACCGAGCGCGCGCATCAGCGTGGTGGGTATGTACCTCAACGAAGAGACGCTGGAGCCGGTGCCTTACTTCCAGAAACTGGTCTCCAACATTGATGAACGTATGGCGCTGGTGGTGGATCCGATGCTGGCGACCGGTGGTTCGATGATTGCCACTATCGATCTGCTGAAGAAAGCGGGTTGCCAGAGCATCAAGGTATTGGTACTGGTGGCTGCACCGGAAGGGATTGCCGCGCTGGAAAAAGCGCACCCTGACGTTGAGCTGTATACCGCCTCGGTCGACAAAGGGCTCAACGAGCATGGCTATATCATGCCGGGTCTTGGTGACGCGGGCGATAAGCTCTTTGGTACTAAATAAGCCGTATCAGCCGACTGAGTAAGTCGGCTTTTTTTTGCGTCGGTTTCGTTGCGCAACGCGCACGACGGTTTTTCCCCCATATTTCGCACGATTTTTATAATCAGCCTCGCTTCCCTACGCGGTGACGCGTGGGGGCGGCTGGTCTGTGATAACGATGCCGGACAAACCGGCTAACCACAACATCAAGTGACTTTTACAGAGGATATAAACGATGACTCGTCGCGCCATCGGGGTGAGTGAACGACCCCCCTTGCTACAAACCATCCCGCTGAGCTTCCAGCACCTGTTTGCCATGTTCGGCGCGACGGTGTTGGTACCGATTCTGTTCAAAATCAACCCTGCGACCGTGCTGCTGTTCAACGGCATTGGCAACGCTCCTCTATCTGTTTATCTGTAAGGGCAAGATCCCGGCGTATCTGGGCTCCAGCTTTGCCTTTATTTCTCCGGTGCTGCTGCTGCTGCCGCTGGGTTATGAAGTGGCGCTGGGTGGTTTTATCATGTGTGGTGCCTTGTTTTGCCTGGTATCGCTGATTGTGCAACGCGCTGGCACCGGCTGGCTGGATGTGATTTTCCCTCCGGCGGCGATGGGGGCGATTGTTGCGGTCATCGGTCTGGAATTGGCCGGGGTTGCAGCGGGCATGGCCGGTCTGCTGCCTGCGGATGGCGTGTCAGTTGATAGCAAAACCGTGATTATTTCGCTGGTGACCTTAGGGGTTACCGTGCTGGGTTCCGTGTTGTTCCGTGGTTTTCTGGCTATCATCCCAATCCTGATTGGGGTGCTGGTGGGATACGCGCTGTCGTTTGTGATGGGCGTCGTCGATTTCGCGCCTATCGCTCAGGCTCACTGGTTTGCACTGCCGACCTTCTATACGCCGCGTTTTGAATGGTTTGCCATTCTGACTATCCTGCCTGCTGCGCTGGTGGTGATTGCCGAACACGTCGGCCATTTGGTGGTTACCGCCAATATCGTGAAAAAAGATCTGATGCGTGATCCTGGCTTGCACCGTTCGATGTTTGCCAACGGCCTTTCTACCATGATTTCTGGTTTCTTCGGTTCAACCCCGAATACCACTTACGGCGAAAACATTGGCGTGCTGGCTATCACCAAGGTCTACAGCACCTGGGTAATCGGCGGTGCGGCAATACTTGCCATTCTGCTCTCCTGCGTGGGCAAGCTGGCGGCCGCCATTCAGGCGGTGCCGGTGCCGGTCATGGGCGGCGTTTCTCTGCTGCTGTACGGTGTAATCGGCGCTTCCGGTATTCGTGTGCTTATCGAATCCAAAGTGGATTATAACAAAGCGCAAAATCTGATTCTGACCTTAGTTATCCTGATCATCGGGGTGAACGGCGCGAAAGTACATTTGGGTGCTGCTGAACTGAAAGGCATGGCATTAGCCACCGTGGTGGGTATTGCACTGAGCCTGCTGTTCGAGCTGATCAACCGCTTCAGAAGCGAAGAAGTGGTGCTGGATGCTGAAGATGATGCCGAGGAGACCTCGCGCGCGTCATAAATTGAGCATTGCTCTGGTTTCCGGGGATGGTATTATCCCCGGAAACAGAAAAAATATGACAAGTGATTGTTAATCATGAAGAAAATAACATTGGCGTTGTTACTGGGTCTTTCGTGTTCTGCTTTTGCCCAAGATG
>NZ_JBPETA010000140.1:0-8474 GCF_051710365.1 Symbiopectobacterium sp.
GGTTACGGATGGTAACGTGGGGAGTACTCATGCTGATTGGTCTGCAAAAAGCAGTAATAAATTCAGAACTTCAGAATACCGTCAAGTCCCGAAAAAAGAAAAATCAGGTGCGGAATGACGGATTCAACAAAGCCTCATTGAATACGTGACCCAAATAGGCAACGCATAATCATGCAGTTTTTATGCATTCGAAAAAGGGGATAATTCAGATAAAAAAATAGCAGGGATAACACCCTGCTATTTTTTTATCTGCTTCATGCCAGTATCAATCGATCTGCTTCACTTCCACGCGCAGCTCTTTTGGTACTTCAAAGACAATGTTCTCTTCACGGCCTTCCAGCTCGAGCGCGACTTTCCCCCCGAAGGATTTAAGGCGTTCAATCACCTGCTGAACCAGAATGTCCGGTGCAGACGCACCCGCCGTTACACCGACACACGCCACATCCCTGAGCCAGCGCTCCTGAATATCGTTCGCAGAATCGATAAGGTAAGCGGGAATGCCGGCACGCTGAGCCAGTTCTGCCAAGCGATTGGAGTTGGAGGAGTTTTTCGACCCCACTACCAGCACCACGTTGGCGCGTTCCGCCAGATAACGCACCGCTTCCTGACGGTTCGTGGTGGCGTAGCAGATATCGTCTTTACGTGGGCCGATAATTTGTGGGAAACGCTCACGCAGTGCATCGATTACCGCGGAGGTGTCATCCACCGACAGCGTGGTTTGCGTCATAAAGCAGAGGTTACCCTCATCTTTAACCTGCAAATTCCACACATCCTCCGGCGACTCCACCAGATACATGCCGCCGTCATCGTTGCTGTACTGCCCCATGGTGCCTTCTACTTCAGGGTGTCCCGCATGACCGATCAGGATAGCTTCTACCCCTTTACGGCTGGCGCGCGCCACCTCCATATGGACCTTGGTCACCAACGGGCAAGTGGCATCAAAGACGGTCAGATCGCGATTCTTCGCCTCCGCCCGTACAGCCTGAGACACGCCGTGCGCAGAAAAAATCAGGATTGCGCCATCAGGCACTTCGACAATCTCTTCAATAAAGATCGCACCGCGATCACGTAAGCCATCCACCACGTAGCGGTTATGCACGACTTCGTGGCGCACATAAATCGGCGTGCCATAAATTTCCAGCGCACGCTCGACAATGCTGATTGCGCGATCGACGCCCGCGCAGAAACCACGCGGATTAGCCAGTAAGATTTGCACGCTCAACCTCCTGCGCGACAGGATCGATATCCATCACCTCAACATCAAAGCTTACGTGATGACCCGCAAGCGGATGATTGAAATCGACCGTAATCGATTCTTCCGCCACTTCACGAATCACGCCGGGCATATCATTCCCCGCCACGCCGCTGAACAGCATGATGGTGCCCACGTCCGGTACGCCGGTCTCGGCAAAATCGCGGCGCAGAAAGAACTGAATCAAATCCGGATTGGACGGCCCGAAGGCCGATTCCGGCGGCAACGTGAAACGGTGTTTATCTCCCCGGCGCAAGCCGAGGAGTTGCTGTTCCAGTGCCGGAGACAGGCTCTCATCCCCCAGGCGAAACAGCGCGGGTTTACCCCGTTCGCGGGTCGATTCCGCAACGCTGCCATCTTCCAGCGTCAGCACAAAATGCAGCAGTACGGCGCTGGTATTCTGTACTCTTTGCGTCATGCCTGCCCCTTCGGCTTCGCCGAGGCGTCGTGAGGTGCCAGAAAGCCTTCCAGCACTACCAGACCTGCCCCGATACAGATAGCCGTGTCCGCCAGATTGAACGTCGCGAAGTGCCAGTCACCGACATAGAAGTCAATGTAATCGACCACAAAGCCGTGCCAGGTTCTGTCGAACAGGTTCCCCAGCGCACCGCCGATAATCAGCGCATAGGCGATATTGCTCAGCTTCTGGTCGGCGCGGTTGCGGTACATCATCACCAGCAGCGCCACCACGATCATGATGGCGATACCGGCAAAAAACCAGCGCTGCCAGCCGCCTTTATCTGCCAGGAAGCTAAACGCCGCACCGTAGTTACGGGCATAGTGCAGGTTTAACGAGGGGAATAGCGCCCAGGTTTCACCAAGTTCGAAATTCGCCAGCACCCAGTATTTGACGCCAAGATCCACCGCCAACACTACCAGCACCAGCCACAGCCAGCGCAACCCGCTCGAACAGATCGATTTATTCATCAGACAAATTTACGCTCTTCACCATTACCGCCCACATTCGTGGCACAGCGTCCGCATACCTCTGAGTGTGCAGCATCCACACCGATATCGGACTCATAGTGCCAGCAACGCGGGCACTTGTGCCCATCCGCTTTGCTTAAGGCAATTTTCAGGCCAGAGAGTTCACTCGCCTGCGCATCCGCCGGAGCATCTTCATAGCGTTCAACCCGCGCTCTGGAGGTCAGCAGTGCAAAATGCAACTCCTGTTGCAGACGCCCCAGCTTCTCGGACAGCTCAGCATCGGCATACAGCGTTACCGCCGCTTCCAGCGAACCACCAATACGCTTGTCGTTACGCGCTTGCTCAATCACCTTGTTCACTTCGGCACGCACTTTCAACATGTCGGCCCAGAACGCATCGTTCAGGGTTTCCTCTTCCGCCAGCCCGAACAGGCCGTCATACCACTCTTCGGTAAACACGTACTGTGCGCGTTTACCCGGCAAGTAGCCCCAGACTTCATCGGCGGTGAAGGACATGATCGGTGCCATCCAGCGAACTAGCGCTTCCGCAATGTGGAACAGCGCGGTCTGGCAGCTACGGCGCGCCACGCTGTCATGCTTGGCGGTGTATTGGCGATCCTTGATGATGTCCAGATAGAACGAGCCCATTTCGATGGAGCAGAACTGCATCAGGCGTTGCACCACACGGTGGAAATCGTAGCTTTCGTACGCTTCAACGATCTCTTGCTGTGCGGCTTGCGCGCAGCCTACCGCCCAACGATCCAGCACGACCATCTCTTCCTGCTTCACACTGTGCAAGGCCGGATCGAACCCGTTCAGGTTCGCCAGCAGGAAACGCGCGGTGTTACGGATGCGGCGATAAGCATCAGCAGAACGTTTGAGGATTTCATCGGACACCGCGATCTCGCCGGAATAGTCGGTGGAGCCGATCCACAGACGCAGAATATCCGCGCCCAACTTGTCCATCACGTCCTGCGGCGCAATGGTGTTGCCGATGGATTTGGACATTTTGCGGCCTTGACCATCGACGGTGAAGCCGTGAGTCAGTACCTGACGATACGGGGCTTTACCCTTGATCGCCGTAGAGATCATCAGCGAGGACATGAACCAGCCGCGATGCTGGTCAGAGCCTTCCAGATACATATCGGCTGCATGCCCGGCAAATTCTGGGCGCACATCCACCACTGAGTCGTGGGTTGATCCGGAATCGAACCACACATCCAGCGTGTCCGGCACTTTGACATAATTGGCAGCATCAGCGCCCAGCAAATCGGCCGGATCGAGATCCCACCATGCCTGAATGCCGTCCTGCTCAACGCGTTTAGCCACCGCTTCGATCAGCTCCGGCGTGCGAGGGTGCAGTTCTTCGGTCTCTTTATGAACAAACAGAGACATTGGCACGCCCCAGGTACGCTGGCGCGAGATACACCAGTCTGGGCGGTTGGCAACCATGGACTCGATGCGCGCCTGACCCCAATCCGGGATCCACTGCACGCCTTTGATTTCAGACAGCGACTGCTGACGCAGCCCTTTTTGATCCATGCTGACGAACCACTGCGGCGTGGCACGGAAGATGATTGGCGACTTGTGACGCCAGCAGCACGGATAGCTGTGTTGCAGTTTTTCCACATGCAGCAACGCGCCGCTTTCACGCAGCATGTCAACGATGAGGTCATTGGCTTTGAAGACGAACTTGCCGTCCAGATTCGGATGCGTACCCGGCAGGTAACAGCCGTTCGGTCCCACCGGATTGGCGATTTCGAGCTGGTATTTCTGGCTGATGACGTAGTCATCCGGGCCGTGACCGCCTGCGGTATGCACCGCACCGGTACCTGCATCCAGCGTGACGTGGTCGCCCAGAATCGCAGGCACATCGAAATTCAGGAACGGGTGCTTGAAACGCAGTAGTTCAAGATCGGAACCCTTGCAGTCGCCCAGCACGGTCCAGCTTGTTACGCCCAGACGCGCCATCACGCTTTCCACCAGATCGGCGTCCAGAATCAGCGCTTTGCCTTCGATTTGCACCAGTTGATAAGCAAACTCGGCATTCACGGCGATCGCGCGGTTCGCGGGCAGCGTCCATGGGGTGGTGGTCCAGATAACCAGTGCAATCGGACCTGCAACAGAAGTGACACCGAATTTCGCCGCAACAGCTGCCGCATCGACAGCAGTAAAAGCCACATCAATAGACGGAGAGGTTTTATCGTAATACTCCACCTCAGCTTCTGCCAGTGCAGAACCGCAATCGGCACACCAGTGCACCGGTTTAGCCCCTTTGTGCAGGTGCCCGTTGTCGATGATCTTGCCGAGAGCACGAATGATATTCGCCTCGGTATTGAAATCCATGGTCAGATACGGGCGATCCCAATCGCCCAGCACGCCGAGGCGGATAAAGTCTTTCTTCTGCCCTTCAACCTGCTCCGCCGCATACTTGCGGCATGCCTGACGAAATTCTGCCGCGCTCACCTTCTCGCCCGGCTTGCCAATCAGTTGCTCGACTTTCAGTTCAATAGGCAGACCGTGGCAGTCCCATCCCGGCACGTACGGTGAATCATAACCGGCCAGCCCTTTGGATTTGACAATAATATCTTTCAGAATCTTGTTAACTGAGTGACCAATGTGAATGTTGCCATTCGCATACGGAGGACCGTCATGCAGAATGAAGGTTTTCTTGCCCTTTTTCGCCTGACGAATAATTCCGTACAAATCCTGTTCATACCAACGTTTCAGCATGTCAGGTTGACGCTTGGCCAGATCGCCACGCATCGGGAACCCTGTTTCCGGCAAATTCAGGGTAGTTTTGTAGTCACTCATTAGATTCTCGATTTAGTTTCGGCCATACCTTGGGGTATGAATATTACACCGGTGCTGCTAACCCGAAAAACGTCCGGGCCGTCACCACATCCTCGGCGATTTGCTGCGTCAATGCCTCTAGCGACGCAAACCGCTGCTCATTTCGTATTTTCTTACACAGCGCCACTTCTATATGACGCCCGTACAGATCCATGGCGACATCCAGCAGGTGCACTTCCAACTGCTGGCGTTTATCGCCGTCTACCGTTGGCCGGGTGCCGATATTGGCGACGCCGGGAAACGGCGTCGGGCCCAGGCCGTAGACTTCAACGGCATACACCCCACTGACCGGCGATACCTGGCGTTTCATCGGCAGATTCGCGGTCGGAAATCCCAACGTTCTGCCCAGCGCTTTACCATGCACCACGCGCCCGGAAATCGTGTAAGGGTGGCCCAACAATTCTTGCGCCAGCGGCAGATCGTCATGCAGCAAGGCATCACGTACTGCGGTACTGCTTACGCGCCTACCGCCATTGCAGAACGTCGCCGTGCTGATAACCTCGAAACCATGGGCCTGCCCCGCCCCCTGTAATAACAGGAAATCACCGCTACGACCAGCCCCGAAGCGGAAGTCATCCCCCACAACGAGAAATTTCACACCCAGTTTTTCCACCAGAAGGTGGCGCACAAAGTCTTGCGCATCGTGTGCGGCGAACGCTGCATCAAACTTAACGCACAACAGTGCGTCAACGCCTGCGCGCGCCAGATAGTTCACCTTGTCCCGCAGCCGGGTAAGCCGTGCAGGTGCCTGATCGGCAGCAAACAGTTCGAGCGGCTGTGGCTCGAAAGTCATCACCATCACCGGCAAATCACGCGCCAGCCCCTCCTGCTTTAGTCGCTCAAGCAGCATTTGATGCCCACGGTGTACACCGTCAAAATTGCCGATGGTGAGCACACAACCATAATGGCGTGCCCGGAGATTGTGTATACCGCGGATTAGCTGCATGGCGACTCAGGAACAGTTTGGTTAACGATATGGAAATCGGCGGATTATACCTTGTACAGCGGTTAAGGTTAAAGCGCGATTCACACCTTTTGTCACGCAATTGCTCGGCAGTGCCTACCGATCTTGCCATGCATTGCCCCTATGGCGTTGCTTCGCATGAGCAAAAATTCCTCTTTCTTATCAAAAGTTCGTCAGGTAAACGCGAATTTCTGTCGGGAAACGCTGTATTACCGAGCGCGAAGCTGTTAAAATCCTGCGCCATCACAACGTAACAAGCGTCGGCGTACAAACGGCGCTTATTTGCACAAATCCATTGACAAACGAAGGCTAAACGGGCATATTCCTCGGCCTTTGAATTGTCCTCGATAGAATATATTTGGGAGTTGGACCTTGGCTAATATCAAATCAGCTAAGAAACGCGCCGTACAGTCTGAGAAGCGTCGCAAGCACAACGCTAGCCGTCGTTCCATGATGCGTACTTTCATCAAGAAAGTATACGCCGCGATCGCTACTGGCGATAAAGAAGCTGCACAAAAAGCGTTTAACGACATGCAACCAATTGTGGATCGTCAGGCTAGCAAAGGTCTGATCCACAAGAATAAAGCATCTCGTCATAAATCCAACCTTGCTGCTCAGATCAACGCACTGTAATCATTGCTTGCGTAGACATCTGTCTTCCTCGTCGTAAGAAAAAACCGGCTCTGGCCGGTTTTTTTGTTTCTGCACGTTCAAAGCACATCCCTCATGTTTCCCTTGGCGTTACCTCGCCCTGACCCTCTCCTTATGATGATTCAATTTGTAAGGCGCTTTTTTTATAGTCGAAATTAATCGCTACTTTATGCTGGCGCGCATACAGCATCCAGAATTCATGAGGTTCTCTATGGTAACGCCAGTAGCCAAAAAATCTTCCCCCATCATATTGACAAGCCAGGAGCCAAAAACTCAACAAGCGGCACCGATAACATCACAAAGGCCCTCTGGGTTAAACGCCTTGAACGGGCTTGGCAACAGAGCACAACTTGCCAGCGTGCCGAGCGGCAGACCTGCCACAGACGGGGTGATACCGCAGCCAAAAAATAACGCGTTAGTACAGTTCATCAACCCCTTCACGCGGTGTATCAATGTGCGCGCGGTGGCTATGTTTAATCAATCAAAACATGCCGCAGCCGCTTCTCAAACTCCGGATACAGGGCAACAGACCCGCGCGGCAAAACCAGCCCATGCCCATTCGGCTCGACAAAAAATCATGGCTACCCTCGCACGTGAAGCGGAGCAGCAGATCAATAAAAGTCATTTACGGAAACCGGACACGGGAAAACGATTGACCCGACAGGCCATCTCGGGACCGATTCTAGGTCGGTCGCCCACTCAGCATACGGCAACCGCATTGGCAGCCAACACCACCAGCCGTGAAGCGCTTACAAAAGCCAAAACCCTTGTCGATAACGCCGTAACGGAGTTTGGTATTGTCGAAAAGGGCATGGCGGATACCCACTATGCCAGCCAGGCTATCGACTCAGCCCTCTGCGCTATCTATAGCAACCATAAAGACACCTTCTTAAAGCATCTGGAGCACAGCGCCAAACCTGTTCAGAACGAACTGCTCAGCACCCTTCCCGTTGACACGCAGCAAACCATTAGACAAGCGCTCTCTGGTGCCCTCACTTCGCCGCAGCAACACACCAATACGAAAGTTACAGGCGCATTGGACAGGTTGGAACAAGTAAAAAACAAACCGTTAGTGAAAGCGTTTAGCATGCACCACATCGTCAATTTGCTGCAAAAAGGGATAGTCAATATTACGGGTCGCAGCGTGTTTAAGCACAGTCTGCAAGACGCTGTTGCCACGGCCTATCAGAAAGGACGCAATGTCAGTCTGGCCACGGGATCGCTAAAAGCGCTTAACGACGTGACGCAAGAAATTACACAGCATCAGCAGGGTTCCGCTGACGCACGCGCAAGCCATCTGCCGTATCCACACACGGCGCTGGAAATCGTTAGCCACGAAGCCGTACTGAATCATCTCTTAAAAACCAAAGGCCACGCACGCCATGATGGAAACGTTCTCTCAGCCGCTGCGCAAATTGCCTACCATAAAGGACTTTGTGATGGCATTCGCAATGCCTACCTGCATACCATAGGCAGCGCCGCACAGGACGCAGGCCTTTCCGGCAACACCCCACACGGTGATAAAGCCTTCACACCGACGGGAGCTGGCGCGAATCCCTATATCAGACCAACGTTAGACGAGGTAACTCAGCACTACCCCGACGCGTTGATGAACCCGGAAATTAAAGACCAACTGTCAAAACATGCTCATCACCAGCTAATGGCAGAAATAGATACGTTATCAAAGCATTTAAAACCCAAGCGGCTTTGTTGAATAAATCAGAACTTGTAACGACTGTGCCCCATCGGGTCGATTGTTACGTGATGCGAATACTGTTCGGCATTCCTAATAGCGTGATCCGGTTAAGCGCTTTGACCATCGCCATGG
>NZ_JBPETA010000141.1:0-8142 GCF_051710365.1 Symbiopectobacterium sp.
TTACGGATGGTAACGTGGGGAGTACTCATGCTGATTGGTCTGCAAAAAGCAGTAATAAATTCAGAACTTCAGAATACCGTCAAGTCCCGAAAAAAGAAAAATCAGGTGCGGAATGACGGATGTATAGCAGGAAAAGTAAAAAGTGTTAGCGTGCTAGCTTTTGTCGAAGATAAAAGAGAGATAAAAAAAATCCGGCGTCTAAGCGCCGGATTTTCATGCCTGCAAACCTGAAAACTTATTTTTTCTTCGCTTTCGGGTTCGGCAGGTCGGTGATGCTGCCTTCGAACACTTCAGCCGCCAGGCCAACAGATTCGTGCAGAGTCGGGTGAGCGTGAATGGTCAGCGCGATGTCTTCCGCATCACAGCCCATTTCGATCGCCAGACCGATTTCACCCAGCAGTTCGCCGCCGTTGGTACCGACAATCGCGCCACCAATAACACGGTGCGTTTCTTTGTCGAAAATCAGCTTGGTCATGCCGTCCGCGCAGTCAGAAGCGATGGCACGGCCAGACGCCGCCCACGGGAAGGTAGCCGTTTCGAAGCTGATACCTTTCTCTTTCGCTTCTTTCTCTGTCAGACCAACCCATGCTACTTCCGGTTCGGTGTAGGCAATGGACGGGATCACTTTCGGATCGAAGTAGTGTTTTTTGCCCGCGATAACTTCAGCGGCCACGTGACCTTCATGTACGCCTTTGTGCGCCAGCATCGGCTGACCGACGATATCGCCGATAGCGTAAATGTGCGGCACGTTGGTACGCAATTGTTTGTCAACGTGGATAAAGCCACGCTCATCAACTTCAACGCCCGCTTTTCCGGCATCGAGGTTTTTACCGTTCGGCACACGGCCGATAGCCACCAGCACCGCGTCATAACGCTGCGGTTCAGCAGGGGCTTTCTTGCCTTCCATCGAGACGTAGATACCGTCTTCTTTGGCTTCTACCGCCGTGACTTTGGTTTCCAGCATCAGGTTGAATTTCTTGCTGATGCGCTTGGTGAAGACTTTAACGATGTCTTTATCCGCAGCCGGGATCACCTGATCGAACATTTCAACCACATCGATCTGAGAACCCAGCGCATGGTACACGGTGCCCATTTCCAGGCCGATAATACCGCCACCCATGACCAGCAGACGTCCCGGAACGCTTTTCAGTTCCAGCGCATCGGTGGAATCCCACACGCGCGGGTCATCATGAGGAATAAACGGCAGTTGAATCGGACGAGAACCTGCGGCGATGATTGCGTTATCAAAGTTGATCACGGTTTTGCCTTCGGCACCGTCAACTTCCAGCGTATTCGCACCGGTAAATTTACCCAGACCGTTGACCACTTTCACTTTACGGCCTTTCGCCATACCGGCCAGACCGCCCGTCAACTGGGTGATAACTTTCTCTTTCCACAGACGGATCTTGTCGATGTCGGTTTGCGGTTCGCCAAACACGATACCGTGCTCCGCCAGCGCTTTCGCTTCTTCGATAACTTTTGCTACGTGCAGCAACGCTTTAGAAGGGATACAGCCCACGTTCAGACACACACCACCCAGCGTGGAGTAGCGCTCTACCAGTACGGTTTCCAGCCCCAGGTCCGCGCAGCGGAACGCCGCAGAGTAACCCGCAGGGCCAGCACCCAGTACCACTACCTGAGCTTTAATTTCTGTACTCATCATGACCTCTTAATTGATTTCCGGCGGGTCTGTGACGTCATTATTATTGAGTCTTAACGCCCTCTTCCACCGGGACGTGTCTTTTGCCACTGTAGTTTACAAAATTGTTAACAATTTTGTAAACTACAGCGACTAACGATGTGTCCTTAATCACTGACAGCTGTAGCAAATAACAGCTTATCAGAAAAAAGCCGACCGTAAGGCCGGCTTTTTCGATTACATCACCAGGCGGCGGATGTCAGACAAGGTGTTGTTGACGATGGTGATAAAGCGAGCACCATCAGCACCGTCAATGACACGGTGGTCGAAGGACAGAGAGATCGGCATCATCAGACGCGGCGTAAACTCTTTACCATTCCAGACCGGTTCCATCGCAGACTTGGACACACCCAGGATAGCCACTTCCGGCGCGTTGACGATCGGCGCGAAGTGCGTGGTACCGAGGCCACCAATGCTGGAGATGGTGAAGCAGCCACCCTGCATTTCGCCCGCAGTCAGCTTGCCGTCACGGGCTTTCTTGGAGATAGCCATCAGCTCGCGAGACAGCTCGATGATGCCTTTCTTGTTCACGTCTTTAAACACCGGAACCACCAGACCATTCGGCGTATCAACGGCAACACCGATGTTGATGTATTTCTTCAGCGTCAGACGTTGAGCATCTTCAGACAGCGAGCTGTTGAAACGCGGCATCTGCTCAAGCGCAGTCGCAACGGCTTTCATGATGAACACCACAGGGGTGATCTTCACGTCAAGTTTGCGTTTTTCCGCTTCTACGTTCTGCTGTTTACGGAACGCTTCCAGATCGGTGATATCGGTTTTGTCGAAGTGCGTAACGTGCGGGATAACCACCCAGTTACGGCTCAGGTTGGCACCAGAGATCTTCTGGATGCGCCCCAGTTCAACTTCTTCCACTTCACCGAACTTGCTGAAGTCCACTTTCGGCCACGGCAGCAGGCCCGGCAGAGAACCACCGGTCGCAGCGCCCGCCGCAGGTGCAGATTCAGCGCGTTTAACCGCGTCTTTCACGTAAGCCTGGATGTCTTCGCGCAGGATACGACCTTTACGGCCGCTGCCCTTCACTTTCGCCAGGTTTACGCCAAACTCACGCGCCAGACGGCGGATGACCGGCGTTGCGTGGACGTAAGCATCGTTTTCAGCGAATTCGCCTTTGGCGTCTGCCTTGGCAGCAGCTGGTGCAGGTGCAGCGGCTTTCGCCGGTTGCGCTGCTGGAGCGGCTTCTTGTTTGGCGGCCGGAGCAGCAGGCGCAGCGCCTTCCACTTCAAACACCATGATCAGCGAGCCGGTTTTCACTTTATCGCCGGTGCTGACTTTGATCTCTTTCACGGTGCCCGCGAACGGTGCCGGAACTTCCATAGAGGCTTTGTCGCCTTCTACGGTGATCAGAGATTGTTCAGCGGCAATTTTGTCACCGACTTTCACCATCACTTCAGTGACTTCAACTTCGTCGCCACCGATATCCGGTACGTTCACTTCTTTCGGACCAGACGCCGCAGTGGCAGGAGCAGCAGCCGCTTGCTGGGCCGGAGCCGCCGCGCCAGCAGCGCCTACGACTTCAAACACCATGATCAGCGAGCCGGTTTTCACTTTGTCGCCGGTGTTGATTTTGATCTCTTTCACCACGCCCGCGAACGGTGCTGGCACTTCCATGGAAGCCTTGTCACCTTCCACCGTGATCAGCGACTGCTCAGCGCTCACGCTGTCACCCACTTTCACCATGATTTCAGTAACTTCAACTTCATCACCGCCGATATCCGGCACGGCCACTTCTTTCGCCGCGCTGGCGGCTGCCGCAGCTGCTTTGGTTTCCGCCGAAGCTGGTGCAGCAGCTGCCGCACCCTCGGCTTCGAAGACCATGATCATTTTGCCCGTCGCCACTTTATCGCCGACAGCCACTTTGATCTCTTTCACCACGCCAGCCTGAGGAGAAGGCACTTCCATGGAGGCTTTGTCGCCTTCCACGGTGATCAGCGACTGTTCAGCTTCTACTTTGTCGCCCACCTTCACCATCACCTCGGTGACTTCAACTTCATCTGCACCGATATCCGGTACGTTGATTTCGATAGTCATTACTCTTTACCCTCTTATGCTAAGCGCGGGTTAACTTTTTCAGGATCGATGTTGAATTTCTTGATGGCTTCAGCCACCACAGAAGCTTCAACTTCACCGCGTTTAGCCAATTCACCCAGTGCGGCAACTACTACGTAGGAAGCGTCCACTTCAAAGTGGTGACGCAGGTTTTCACGGCTGTCGGAACGACCGAAGCCATCAGTACCCAGTACGCGGTAATCGCTGGCCGGAACGTAAGTACGTACCTGCTCGGCGAACAGTTTCATGTAGTCAGTGGACGCAACAGCCGGTGCATCGTTCATCACCTGAGCGATGTACGGTACGCGCGGTGCGTCGGTCGGATGCAGCATGTTCCAGCGTTCGCAGTCTTGACCATCGCGCGCCAGTTCCGTGAAGGAGGTTACGCTGTAAACATCGGAACCGATGCCGTAGTCGTTGGCCAGAATCTGTGCCGCTTCGCGAACGTGACGCAGGATAGAACCCGAGCCTAGCAACTGAACCTTGCCTTTCGTGCCCGCTACCGTTTCCAGTTTGTAGATACCCTTACGGATACCTTCTTCCGCGCCTTGCGGCATAGCTGGCATGTGGTAGTTTTCGTTCAGCGTGGTGATGTAATAGTAGACGTTTTCCTGCGCTTCACCGTACATGCGCTCCAGACCGTCCTGCATGATCACAGCCACTTCGTAAGCGAAAGACGGATCGTAGGAAATACAGTTCGGGATGGTCAGCGACTGAATGTGGCTGTGACCATCTTCGTGCTGCAAACCTTCGCCGTTCAGCGTGGTACGGCCAGAAGTACCGCCGACCAGGAAGCCGCGTGCCTGTTGGTCACCCGCTGCCCAGCACAGGTCGCCAATGCGTTGGAACCCGAACATGGAGTAGTAGATGTAGAACGGGATCATCGGCAGGTTGTTGGTGCTGTAAGACGTTGCCGCCGCCAGCCAGGATGAGCCTGCACCCAGTTCGTTGATGCCTTCCTGCAAGATCTGACCTTTCAGGTCTTCTTTGTAGTAAGCCACCTGCTCACGGTCCTGCGGGGTGTACTGCTGGCCGTTCGGGCTGTAGATACCGATCTGGCGGAACAGACCTTCCATACCGAAGGTACGCGCTTCGTCAGCGATGATCGGAACCAGACGATCTTTGATCGACTTGTTCTTCAGCATCACGTTCAAAGCACGCACAAAGGCGATGGTGGTGGAGATTTCTTTGGTTTGTTCTTCCAGCAGAGAGCTGAAATCTTCCAGCGTCGGCAGTTCCAGTTTCTCGTCGAAATTCGGCTGACGAGACGGCAGGTAACCACCCAGAGCCTGACGGCGCTCATGCAGGTATTTGTATTCATCAGAATCTTTGTCGAAAGTGATGAACGGCAGTTTTTCGATGTCAGCATCAGCCACCGGCACATTGAAGCGGTCGCGGAAGTAACGCACGCCATCCATGTTAACTTTCTTGACCTGGTGAGCGATGTTTTTGCCTTCTGCCGCATCACCCATACCATAACCTTTGATTGTATGCGCCAGAATAACGGTCGGTTTACCTTTGGTGTCTTGCGCTTTTTTCAGTGCAGCAAAGACTTTCTTCGGATCGTGACCACCGCGGTTGAGGGCCCAAATCTGATCGTCGCTCCAGTCAGCAACCAGCGCAGCCGTTTCCGGGTATTTGCCGAAGAAATGCTCACGCACGTAGGCACCGTTTTTAGATTTGAACGTCTGATAGTCACCGTCAACGGTTTCGTTCATCAGTTGGACCAGTTTACCGCTGGTGTCTTTACGCAGCAGTTCGTCCCAACGCTCGCCCCACATAACTTTGATCACTTGCCAGCCAGCACCACCAAAGATGCCTTCCAGCTCGTTGATGATCTTGCCATTACCAGTAACCGGTCCGTCCAGACGTTGCAGGTTACAGTTGATAACGAAGACCAGGTTATCCAGTTTCTCGCGGGTCGCGATGGTGATAGCACCCTTGGATTCCGGCTCATCCATTTCACCGTCGCCCAGGAAGGCGTAAACGGTTTGTTTGGACGTGTCTTTCAGACCACAGTTTTCCAGGTATTTCAGGAACTTAGCCTGATAAATAGCACCGATCGGGCCCAGACCCATGGATACGGTCGGGAACTGCCAGAAGGTCGGCATCAATTTCGGGTGCGGATAAGAGGAAAGCCCCTGGCCGTGTACTTCCTGACGGAAGTTGTTCATCTGATCTTCGGTCAGACGCCCTTCCAGGAAGGCTCGCGCGTAGATGCCCGGAGAGATATGGCCCTGGAAATACACCAGATCGCCGCCATCCTGTGCACTGCGTGCACGGAAGAAATGGTTAAAGCACACTTCGTAGAAGGTCGCGGAAGACTGGAAGGACGCCATGTGGCCACCCAGTTCCAGATCTTTCTTGGACGCGCGCAGTACGGTCATGATGGCGTTCCAACGAATAGCGGAACGAATGCGGCGCTCAAGGTCCAGGTTACCCGGATAGGCGGGTTCGTCTTCCACAGCAATGGTGTTTACGTAGTTGCTAACGGCACTGCCTGCCCCTACGTTTACGCCACCCTTGCGCGCTTCTGACAATACCTGATCGATCAGGTACTGCGCACGTTCAACACCCTCTTCACGGATAACCGATTCGATCGCCTGTAGCCAGTCGCGAGTTTCGATCGGATCCACGTCATTATTCAAACGTTCTGACATGGTGTATTCCTTATCTGTTTCTAATCAGTTAATTTTCTGGAGCCTGTCTTGCTGTACTCTGCCATTGTCGTCATATCACCGACGGCTGCCGTATCATCGGCAGTTGTCAAAGCACAGTAAGACAGGTCCAATATCGTCATTTACGCGTTCAACGCCCAATCAGAGCGCTCAATCCTTGCGTTGCTGGAGCCGACGTAGCGAACGCTCTCTTCGGCTATGTTCCCGGTTAAGATCCAGCAGTACTTCCTCAATAAACGCCAGATGACGATGCGACGCTTCACGTGCCTTTTCAGGTTCGCGAGCGACAATCGCCTCAAAAATCCCGGCGCGATGACTGCTTACCTGGGCCAGAACCTCTCGGCTCAGGTATAACAATTCAAAATTCTGCCGCACGTTCTGTTCCAGTAACGGTCCCATACAGCGTAGCAAATGTAGCAAAACCACATTGTGCGTTGCTTCTGTGACAGCCACTTGATAATGCATAACGGCTTCCGACTCCGCGACCAGATCGCCCGAAGCGCGCGCCTGCTCAATCTGGGTATGGCACTCACTGATGCGCTGGAAATCTTCTTCCGTACCACGCAACGCCGCGTAGTAGGCAGCAATGCCTTCCAGCGCATGACGGGTTTCCAGCAGATCAAATTGAGATTCAGGATGGGTGCTCAGCAGTTCCGACAACGGATCACTCACGCTTTGCCACAGGTTGTTCTGGACAAACGTTCCCCCACCCTGACGACGCAGCAGCAGGCCTTTTGCCTCCAGACGTTGGATGGCTTCTCGCAAAGAAGGACGGGAGACATCAAACTGTTTCGCCAGTTCGCGCTCCGGGGGGAGTTTCTCGCCGGGGCGCAAGGTTCCTTCGAGGATCAAAAACTCCAGCTGTTGTTCAATCACATCTGACAGTTTGGGCTGACGGATCTTGCTATAGGCCATGGTAAGTGTTTCTCTGCGAAGTGCGCGGAGTCAATTGGTAATACCAATTTCAAAAACGTGACGCTAAAGTAACAAAGTATTCACCTTCTGTCCATACGGACGTTGCGCTAAATCATGTTCTCCACCAGATTTTAACAATTGCACGATCCGATTAGGTCAAAACCCTATACTCACTAGGAAGTAGCGGCTTCAACCCTATAAATATTTTAACTTTTATGAAACGAAAACCAGTCGATGCTGAACCGTTCAACCTGCAATAAAATGAATAAAAATTCATATTTTTTAAATTTAAAATCAAAAACAGGCCATGACGTTGGAACTGGTGATACTTATTGTTAACATTCTTCTTTTTCCGAATGGTGATATTTTCAGCAACAAAAACCTATACACAACATCATCACCCTCCTCACTTTTGCCGATAAAAATCAGCTATCACCCATCAATTTTACTCCCTCGATTTGACGATTAACATCGTTAATCGCCACGTCACAGACCATTGATTTCATCTTGAGGTTGGTTAGGTGGTCGGCAGTTTTTTCTGCCCGCTTGGTGTAAGTGCTGTACCTTGCATGATACGCATCAATAACGCCGTTCGGCACCGTTCGGCCAGAGACACCCCATCACGGGTCTCTTTTTTCAAGGCATGTTGATACACTTTCAATCCGTCATTCCGCACCTGATTTTTCTTTTTTCGGGACTTGACGGTATTCTGAAGTTCTGAATTTATTACTGCTTTTTGCAGACCAATCAGCATGAGTACTCCCCACGTTACCATCCGTAACC
>NZ_JBPETA010000142.1:0-7978 GCF_051710365.1 Symbiopectobacterium sp.
GGTTACGGATGGTAACGTGGGGAGTACTCATGCTGATTGGTCTGCAAAAAGCAGTAATAAATTCAGAACTTCAGAATACCGTCAAGTCCCGAAAAAAGAAAAATCAGGTGCGGAATGACGGATGGAAATCCTGACCTATGTGCTGTCCGGCACGGTGGAACATCAGGACAGCATGGGAAACAAGGAGCAGATTCCGGCGGGTGAATTTCAGATCATGAGCGCGGGCACCGGGATCCGCCATTCGGAATACAATGCCAGTCAGGATGAGCTGCTGCATTTGTATCAGATCTGGATCATTCCGGAAAAAGCAGGTATCACGCCGCGTTATGAGCAACGACGCTTTGACGCACCGCAGGGCCGTCAGCTGGTGTTGTCACCGGATGCACGTGAGGGGTCGCTGAAGGTGTATCAGGATATGACGCTGTCGCGTTGGGCGCTGAAAGCGCAAGAGCAGTCGGTATATCAGGTACCGGCAGGCCGTCGCGTGTGGATTTAGGTGGTACGGGGCGAGGTGGAAATCAACGGTCAGGCAGCAGGCGAAAGCGATGCGCTGGCAATATGGGACGAAGAAACCCTCTCGATACATGCCGCGCAACAGAGTGAAATCTTGCTGTTCGATCTGCCGTCGGTATAACCAATAACGGTGCGTACCCGTGACGCACCGTTTTTTGCTTTTCTCAGGGAACCTCTGCGGGAAGCAGCGTGCAGAGTGCCGCACTGTCGGTCAACACCGTATCGACATCTTCATAGGATTGCGTGGTGACGACACTTTTCTCTTCATGCCAAGTATAGAGTGGCACGCAGGGATCGTCGAGGCTTTCCTGCAACACGTATCGTTGCAGTTTAACCGGTTGCGCATCGGTTAAATCCTCTCCCACCTTCTCTGCGGTGATTAAACGCACCCCTTGCGGATAGCGCACCAGTTGAACATCGAAAATCTTCTGCCGCGATGCGGCAATACGATAATCAAACCAGATAAACGCATCGCTGTTGGGGATGGGGACGAGTGAATAACCGTCCGGGGTTTTGATGTAAAAGCTCAAGCCTCGGTTAGGGTGTGAGGTGTTGTTTTCGAAGGTGGCAAGCACCGCGAAATCCTCCGAGGTCGGGTGTGCCAGCGCCAGATTATTCACACCCGGTTGCAGCGGCACCAGACTCAAACCCGTGGGGCTCGAACCCGCTGCACTCTGACAGGCGGCTATCGTCGTACCGCTGTAAAACAGCAGGGCGGCGGGGGTGCGCCGAGTGTTGGTAAGCAAAAACATAGCGGTGATTATCCCTTTCATGCCCACGCTGGGCGAAAACCGGTCAGTAACCGTCTCATTTCATCAGGTAAGTGCGGATGCCATCGAGGAACATCTGGGTGGAAAGCATGAACAGAATCAACCCCATCAGTCGCTCCAGCGCGGCAGCGCCTTTATCACCCAGCAAGCGCAAAAAGAGATCGGACATCAGCAGGATGATAAATGAAATCCCCCAGGCGATGCAGAGTGCGAGCGTTAAATGCGGCAACTGATCCGGATATTGATGCGATAACAGCATCAGCGCGGCCAGAATAGACGGTCCGGCGACCAGTGGGATTGCCATCGGCACCAGAAAGGGTTCTTCCCCTGCGGGCAACCCGCTGCTGTTGCTTTCCTGCGACGGGAATATCATGCGGATAGCGATTAAAAACAGCACAATGCCGCCCGAAATCGATACGGTTTCAGTACGCAGATTGAGAAACGCCAGAATACGTTCGCCCGCAAACAGAAAAATCAGCATCAGCCCAAGGGCGATCACCATCTCACGAATCAGCACCACCCGTCGGCGTTTCGGGTCCAGATGTTTTAGTACCGACATAAAAATGGGCAAATTGCCCAACGGATCCATAATTAACAGCAACAGAATGGTTGCTGAGATCATTTCGCTCATGGTGGTGGTGGACTCCTGTTATCCCTTTAATGATGGCACCGCATTAGCCTCATTGCTGAAAAAGCCGGTGTCATCGAATAAATTCACTTGCGACTTCTGGTACATTTTGTAAGGTTGATAGTCATCACTTTATGTAATATTTGCTGAGTTTGGTGATAAACCGATTTTTATTACCCCTCGCTCTGCCGTCATGATAGTCCTGCCGCCACGGTTTGCGCGCGTTTGCGTGTGGTAAACCTATTGTTCCGCAAGACGTTCATCTGACGAGAATAGGGTAACAGAGTGTGTGTCGGCCGTCAGTACTGCCTGTGTGGCAGTCCAAATTCTTTGTGTCATCCCAAGGCAGGATTGTTACCATGAAAAATGTTGGTTTTATCGGCTGGCGCGGTATGGTGGGTTCCGTTCTGATGCAGCGTATGCAGGAAGAGCGTGATTTTGACCTGATTCGTCCGGTGTTCTTTTCCACGTCACAACACGGTCAGGCTGCTCCGGTGCTGGGTGGACAGCAGGGTACGTTGCAAGATGCCTACAATCTGGATGCACTGCGCGCGCTGGATATCATCATCACCTGCCAGGGCGGTGATTACACCAATGAGGTTTACCCGAAGCTGCGTGAAAGCGGCTGGCAGGGGTATTGGATCGATGCAGCCTCCTCGCTGCGTATGCGCGATGACGCCATCATCATCCTCGATCCGGTCAACCATGCTGTGATCAAACAGGGCCTGGACAACGGCATTAAAACTTTCGTTGGCGGCAACTGTACCGTCAGCCTGATGCTGATGTCGCTGGGTGGCCTGTTTGCGCACGATCTGGTGGAATGGGCCTCTGTGGCGACCTATCAGGCGGCATCCGGCGGCGGTGCGCGCCATATGCGCGAATTGCTGGTCCAAATGGGTCTGTTGCACAATGATGTGGCGAAAGAGTTGCAGGACCCTGCCTCCGCCATTCTGGATATCGAGCGCAAAGTCACCGCGCTGACGCGCAGCGGCACGCTGCCGACCGACAATTTCGGTGTGCCGTTGGCGGGCAGCTTGATCCCGTGGATCGACAAACAGCTGGATAATGGCCAGAGCCGCGAAGAGTGGAAAGGTCAGGCAGAAACCAACAAAATTCTCGGCACACAGTCCGTAATCCCGGTGGATGGTTTGTGCGTCCGCATCGGGGCACTGCGCTGCCATAGCCAGGCGTTTACGCTGAAACTGAAGAAAGATGTTCCGGTGTCTGAAATCGAACAACTGCTGGCAACCCATAACGATTGGGTGAAAGTGGTACCAAATGATCGCGAGATCTCCATGCGTGAATTGACGCCTGCTGCGGTAACCGGCACGCTTTCCACACCTGTAGGGCGTCTGCGTAAACTGAACATGGGGCCGCAGTACCTCTCCGCCTTTACAGTGGGTGACCAACTGTTGTGGGGCGCGGCAGAACCGTTGCGCCGTATGCTGCGCATCCTGCTGTAGTCCTCTCTGGATTGAATGCCCCGCGCTGTGCGGGGCATGTTCTCTCTCACTTCCTGCCGTTGCTTTCTTTGTTCTACTGTCGCTTGCCATGCGCTCAACCTTTTTAGCGGCATGCAGCATCACTACCGTTAACCTTTTCAGTGACGTTTTTCTTGAGCATGTTTTCGATGCGTTGGGCAAAGGTATTTAGTGCAAGCCACTGTCGCGTGAGCGCCTGGCGATTTCCTGCCATGAGCTGTATGCGCAGCGCCTCTTCTTCTTGCGTCAGCCGGGAGGCATGTTCAAGCAAGGAGGAGGCGAAGCCACAGTCGGAAAAATAAGCGATCGCCTCGTTCCGGTTAGCGGGGTAATGGAGGCTTTGCCATTGCTGCAAGGGGCGAAGACAGCCGTGATCGGTCAGCTTTACCATCAGGCTTAACTGGTAATGTGCGCGCTGACCATAGCATCCGCTCACCAGATAGCCGCGTGCGACCTGGCGGATGGTATAGAGATTATTCAAAATGGCGTTCACGTTGTCTGACGGGCCGCCGGTCTGTGCAAAACAGAAGGGGCCAGCGAGGTGGCGCGTGCCGTTGAGCAAGCCATGGCGGCGAAATGTGGGGTATTGTCGGATATTGTTGAGGCTATAGACGGAGAGCGAGAGTTTTTCGAAGCGGTGCTGGATGCGTCGAACCTGCTCCAACGTGGGATAGTCGACACTGTCGAACACTGCCATAAGGTCAATATCCGAATCCGGTCTCATATCGCCGTGTGCTGCGCTGCCATAGAGATAAAGCGATAGCAGACGGTCACCGAAGGCGGCGTGGAGTGCATCGACTATCGGTGCCGTCATGGCGTTAATCGTTGCGGGCGCGGTTTCAGCGCGTTGGGCGATCACGCGCTGTGTGTCTGGGTAGCCGGCGGCAATGTGTTGGGCATAGCACTCTACGATGGCGCTCAGTCGTGCGGCGGCGGCGCGAAAGGTATTCGCGTTTTCCAACAGTGAGCGTTCAAAGGGCTGCCAATGGTTGTTGGTATAGGTTAACCAGCGTAGGTCTTCTTTATTCATTCCCGCGACTGACAGCGGGCTATGGTGACGCGTTTCCAACTGCCCTAGCAATTTGCTGAGCCCCTGCTCTGCATAGCGCATTGCCCAGCCCAATTGACGCACGCCCCAGGCATGTGTCTTTGCGGGTAAATCATGCAAATAATAGAGACGAGCAATATGGGTTGTGGCGAAAGTCGCCTGCCGCAATGCATCCGGGTAATCGGGCTCGCATGCGGAGAGTGCGCGTTCTGTCGATGCGTTACGGTAGGGCCAGGGACAAGTGTGGAACGGCCAGCGACCATGAGCAGGATAGTCAGCCAATTCTCTTTCTGTAAGGTAATTCAGTGACAGTTCGGGAAACTCAGCGTGCAGATACTGTGCTGCAAATGCCATTTTTTCTCCACCGTCTTCGTGCACGATCAAATAATAATGGCCGACAGCACGTGATGAATAATCAGGCTGTCGTAAAAAGGCATCTGTCTCTGCAATGCCAGACAGGTTATCGCCAAACAGATATTTGGCAGTGGTGCAAAAATGCTGTGTACGGGCATCTGTTTTTTGATTCATGATGGCTATAGATCCATGTGTTTTATGTTATTGACTAAAAAGAGGCGTCCAGTATTTACCTCAACGATGTTTTTCATTCTCGGTAAATACATGCTCAACCCTGTTTTCAATTTCGCGTTTCAATAATAATTGATGTCAGAACGTTCTGATGGTTTGCTGCGTATTTCAGAAAAAATGGTTTTTATGGTAATTAGCTTGAATTGTTGAGTGTCATTTTTTTATAAAATAAGTGGATGTGTTCTTCAGTGATGACAATCAATGGCTGTTCATGCGATGTGCTGTAAAAAGTTGTAATCATATTTTACGGGTATCTCTATTAAATGGGGCTGGTGTGTCTGGAATGCTTTTTCGAGCGCATCAGGAAAATCAGCGATATCTAAAATTTTTGTCGCTGATACACCATTGGCGTTAGCCAGCAGGGTGAAATCGACCGGGCCGAATTCGGTCAGATGACGTTGTGGTTCAGAGCTATTGCGATTCTGGTAATACTTGATAAGGCCAAACGCGGAATCCGACAGAACAACGATAACCACCGGTAGCGAATACCGGACAAGGGTTTCCAGTTCCTGACTGGTGGCGTGAAATCCGCCGTCGCCGCAAAAGGCAATAACGCGCGTTTCGGGATGGCATATCTGTGCCGCCATTGCTGCGGGAAGCGCAAAGCCGAAACTGCCACAGACGTTGGAACATAAAAAGTGGTTTGAGCGGTACGTGGTGGCCAGCAGTCCGGCATACTGTTTGTGCAGCCCAACGTCGCTACAGAATATACCGTCACGCCCCAGCGCAGTACTCACGGCAGCCACAATGCGTGGAATATCGGTGATGGTGTCAGGCTGCGCTGCGGGCTGGCGCTTGTCAAAAAAACACTTCAATCGCTGGTGAGTCGCCAGCCATTCTTGCTGGGGCAATGCGTGGTGGGCAAGTTGGTCAAGGCTGCGTGTGATATTGCCCAGGCAGAGAATATCGGGCTGGAAAATATCCCCCATGGGGACATCTACGCTGTTTATCACCAGTGTGGGTTTATCGTTACCCCACAATGCCGGTTTCAAATCCTCACCGAAATCGTAGCCGATCAAAATCATCAAATCGACGCCTTCAAACAACGAGTGCAGCACGGAAGTGCGGTATACGCTATCCAGATATTTGTTGGCGGCAGTGAGAAACTGCGGGTGATCGTCGGGTACAGCACCTTTGGCCGCAAGGGAGCAGATAATTGGCGCATTGATCTGTTGGGCGAAGCGGCACACGCTCGCCTGTGTGTTGTCGCGGATAACCTGATTACCAATGACAATCATCGGGTGCGTTGCATTAGTAATGCACTGGGCAGCGCGGATAATATCGGCGCGCGCAGGCTTGATTCTCTTCCTCCGGATGAGTGGCTGCACGGCTTGCAAGATGTCCAGTGCCTCCCTATCCGGCACCTCGGTTTTCAGCAGATCCAGCGGGATACTGAGATAAGCGGGGCCGGGTAAGCCATCCAGCGTGCGCTGCAACGCGGTCTGGACGTGAGAAACCAACTCTTCCGCCTTTTCGAGTTGCAGGCTGGATTTAGTGATGCTTGCCATCAATCCGACGTTATCAATACATTGGTGCGTCAGGTTAAACCTGATCTGTGGGCGTGGAATTTGCGCGGAGCAGGCGAGCATGGGCGAGCGGTCTAACATGGCGGAACACACGCCCGTAGCCATATTGGTTAACCCAGGGCCAAACGTGGCCCAACACATATGGGGCATTCCGGTGAGCCGTCCCGCGACGTCTGCCATAATGCTTGCCGCAAATTCATGTCTCGTTAAATAAAAACGAATACCAAATGCTTTATCAAAGCTTATCGCTTCCGCTTCACCGCCAATGATGCCGAAACATTTTTTTAAACCCATGCTGGAAATCGCCTTAAGAAAAAGTTCATCAAATTGCATGTTCAACTCCTGTCCGTGAGGTTCGGTCAATAATTACGGTCCTGGATGTGTTAAATATATGAAATAACCCTGTGGAATGATTTTTTTATCAGATGCTGTTTTTTTATCTTTTTATTTATGAAAGCCACAGGTTGTTATCTCTGTGAATGGCAGTAAGTAAAAGCGCAACGCTTGATGATACGGAGTATAAAGCTTTTACATCAATGGAAAATAAACGTCAGGTGAAAATAAAATAATCGATGGCAACGGCAGGATGGGGTTTAAGTCTTATTATTACTTCGATTGTCACTACACTGATTTACATAATTGATTGATTTTATACATTAAATATATTCGATGTGGTGATGTTATTCAATGGATGTGTATGTTCAACGAATATGAAATTCGCACTTTTATCTTTGCAACTGAAGAAGAAAGATATCACTTAAGTCAACATCCTATTATAATGCTTTCATTATTAGTCTCAAAATGGGTTTTTCGAAACGAGAGCAATATGCAACGACTGACCATCTCTATGGATGACGAACTGGCACAGGACTTTGATGAGCTGATGCGTCGCAAAGGGTATGCCAACCGCTCTGAGGCGTTTCGCGATATGTTGCGGCGTAAGCTCGGTGAAATGACCCTGGAACAGGATAAACAAGGCCGGTGCGTGGCGATATTGAGCTACATTTACGATCATCATGAACGTCAGCTTTCCAGTCGCCTGGCGGAGATGCAACACGATCACCACGGGTTGACCGTGTCAACCATGCACGCTCACCTCAGCCATGATGAATGTGTGGAAACCTTGATTCTGCGCGGCACCACGGCCCAGGTAGAAGTGTTTGCCGAATCGGTGATGGCGCAAACGGGCGTGAGACACGGCCGACTCAACCTGATACCGTGCTGATATTCAACCGCTAAAATGGGCAGGAATTAAGCAAGATCAAGGAAGTATGATTTTTTTATAAAACTTCATACTTCGTGGGGCTTTGTTGAATAAATCAGAACTTGTAACGACTGTGCCCCATCGGGTCGATTGTTACGTGATGCGAATACTGTTCGGCATTCCTAATAGCGTGATCCGGTTAAGCGCTTTGACCATCGCCATG